>BHEP01000011.1 GCA_003851245.1 Bacteroidales bacterium
GTATCAGATGAAACGTCATTAAGAAAATAGTGCAATAAAACTTCCATTCCACAATATTCAAAAATATGTCTTTCATTTTGCGAATTCATAGAATCATAAATACCACCGCGCAGATACATATTATTGGGCTGCCCAAACATATTTACAATAATAACTTTTTTACCTTTTAATAATTTTCTAACATTATTTCCCCTTTTTTCGTAAGCAAAACCTGGAGAAAATACCCTATCAATATATCCTTTCATCAAGGCAGGCATTCCTGTCCACATAATAGGATATATAAAAGTTAAAACATCGGATTCAGCAATATAATCCTGCTCAATTTTAACATCATCTAAGACTTTTCCAGATTGTATAGCAAGAATGTCGCTTTTTTTAAAACAGGATCAAAGCCTATTTTGTCCAAATCCCTAATTATTACTTTTCTATCCAAATTATCCAGTAATAATTTTACTTGATTTTGAATAACTTCATTAAAATTTTCGCCTGATGGCTGTCCTAAAATTAATAAATGTTTCATAATAAAATAATTTTAAATTTCGATGATTACTAAATAAATAAATAAAACTCACATTTGATATAATAGCTTATATAAAATAAAACCAATATATAAGTATAACAAATTAGTATCCTAAAATGTTTTTAAAAAATGAAAATTAATTTAGTTTTAGTAACTTTGTAAAAAAAAATAGCTATGAAATTTTTATGAAATTTTTATCAAGTTTTAAGCCTGCTCTTTTAAATTTCAATAATTTGACAAAAGAAAGTCTAAAATTAGACCTTAAAGCTGGAATTATTGTTGCCATAATTGCCTCATTACCACTATCAATAGCCTTTGGAATTGCCTCGGGAGTAAGTCCTGAAAAAGGTTTGATTTCTGCCATCATTGGGGGCTTTGTTATTGCGTGTTTGGGTGGTAGTAGAGTTCAAATAAGTGGACCTACTGGTGCTTTCATCATCATAATATCGTCTATCACCAGCCAATTTGGACAAAACGGTCTTCTCATAGCTACCGTAATAGCAGGAATAATGCTAATTTTTATGGGTTTATTTAAATTAGGAGCAATCATCAAATTTATTCCATACCCCATTGTGGTAGGTTTTACAAGTGCAATTGCTGTAAGTATTTTTACCTCTCAGATAAAAGATTTATTTGGTTTAACAATGGAAAATCCTCCTGTAGATTTTATATCCCGATGGATGGCTTACGGAAAAACAATTTCAAGTACAAATTTTTATTCCTTGGTAGTAGGATTACTAACAATTGCCATCATCATTTACCTACCAAAATTTTCAAAAAAAATTCCATCATCTCTTTTTTCAATTATATTTATGTCTATTATTGCATTTATAATGAAAAAATATCTGTATATAAATGATATTCAAACCATTGGCGATAAATTTCATATCGACTCCTCTTTACCCCAAGCCAATACTATTCCAATAACAATGGAAACTATAAATTTACTCCTACCTGCAGCATTTACAATTGCTATGCTGTGCGCCATTCAATCCCTACTTTCGGCCACCGTAGCCGACGGAATAACTGGACAGAGGCACAAATCAAATACAGAGCTTATAGCACAAGGAATTGGGAATATAATAGTGCCAATTTTTGGTGGCATACCTGTTACTGGTGGCATAGCACGCACCTTAACAAATATAAGTTATGGTGGCAGAAGTCCAGTGGCAGCCATTGTTAATTCAATAACATTACTTCTTATTTTACTTTTTTTAGGACCGCTCACTGAATATATTCCAATGGCTTGCTTGTCGGGTGTATTGATAGTTATTTCTTATAATATGTGTGAATGGCGCACATTTAAATCAATGTTAAAAAATCCAAAAGCAGATGTAATTGTATTGCTTGTAACATTTTTTTTAACACTTATCTTTGATCTCACAATAGCCTTAGAAGTAGGCTTATTAATTGCCATGCTTTTCTTTATGAAACGCATGAATGAGAGTGCACAAATATCTGTTTTTAGAAACGAACTAGACATCTCTGCAGGTTCAGAAACCCCAGAAACTCCAGAAATATTGACCCTACCCAAGGGCGTTGAAGTATACGAAATAGAAGGACCTTTTTTCTTTGGAATAGCCAATAAATTTGACGAGTGCATGAAACAAATTGGAAGTGTTAAACCCAAAGTAAGGATTATAAGAATGCGCAAAGTACCATTTATAGATTCAACAGGACTTCATAATTTGGAGAGTCTTTGCAGATTATCCAGCAAAGAAGGCATTAAAATCGTATTATCAGGCGTAAATGACAATATAAAAAAAATGATAGAAAATTCAGGACTAGATAAAAAAATTGGCGAAGAAAATATTTGTAGCAATATCAATGATGCTATTGAACGTGCTACAATCCTAATTTCCTAGATAAATCTAACATTTTTATTATAGACTTCACAGCTTTTAAACGCACCGTTTCATCGACATAAATCTCTGGATTTTCGTTTTTCAAACAAAGATATAATTTTTGCACAGTGTTTAATTTCATGAAATTACATTCGTTGCAAGCACAAGTACTATCATTGGGAGGAGCAGGAATAAAGGTCTTGTTAGGATTGCTATTTCGCATCTCAAACAAAATTCCTACCTCTGTAGCCACAATAAATTCTGTTGCATTAGAAGTACTTGTAAACTTCAATAAAGAAGCCGTAGAACCTATATGATCGGCCAAATTAAGTATCACAGTCTTACATTCAGGATGAGCTATCAAAAGAGCATTAGAATGTTTTTTCTTCAATTCTATTATTTTCTCTACTGAGAACTGTTCATGCACATGGCAGGCACCATCCCATAGCACCATATTACGCCCTGTAAGGCTATTAATATAATTTCCTAAGTTCCTATCAGGCCCAAAGATTATAGGCGCGTTAGAAGGAAGAGTTTCAATAATCTGTCGGGCATTGCTCGATGTAACCACAATATCTGTTAGAGCCTTCACTGCGGCAGAAGTATTGACATAAGAAATCACTGTATGGTCAGGATATTGTTGAATAAATTTTTCAAATTCTACTGCATCACAACTATCAGCCAAAGAACATCCAGCATTTAGATCGGGAATAAACACCCTTTTTTCAGGACACAATATTTTGGCTGTTTCGCCCATAAAATGAACACCACACAATACTATCACCTCCGCATCAGTTTTGGCAGCCCATTGAGCCAATGCCAAGCTATCTCCAACAAAATCGGCTATTTCTTGAATTTCTTCTACTTGGTAGTAGTGTGCCAAGATAACAGCATTCTTTTCTTTCTTTAATTTTGCAATTGATTCTTTCAAATTGTTATCAACCATAATATAATTATAATATATTTTAAATTTAAATAAATAAATATGATGATTATGATACCTTGTTGATAAGTATGAAAACTTATAATAGAATTGTTTGTTTTCTAACTTGCTAACAATTTTGCAGTCTAAAAAAATACTTATCAACACTTATTTTTTTATTAATGCGCTGAACAATAACATCTTATGTTTTTTATTAACCAGCTGTTAATAAAATGCAAAGTTAAAAACTTTATTTCAAATCTACCCTTATTTTTGTAAAATAAGGGTAGATAATTATTGTAAAGAAATAGTTATCTTTTTAGTGTATTTTAAATAATTGTGGTATACCGAATAAGAATAATGTGAGTCAAATTTATTTATCAAAACTTATAAAATAGTATCTACAAGTTATCAACAATTTGCGAAATTACTCTTCCTCTATCTTATCCACTCCATTGAGTTTTGGCAAAGAAATATGGTATTTTACGGCCAATAGGCGCACAACAATCACAGTGACTGCGGCACTTATCTGGCTCACTTCTTGAGGCATTTTTGCCAAGTCGCTGAGCCAATACACCAGTCCTCCGAGTAGGCAAGCTATGGCATATAGCTCTTTACGAAATACCAAGGGAATTTCATTTATAAGCGTGTCGCGTATCATTCCCCCTGCCGAGCCTGTGATAGTACCCATGGTAAGTGCTACCCAGTACGGAAAGCCGGCACCAAGAGTTTTTTCTACCCCTACCACCGTAAATAGAGCAAGACCTATGGTATCGAAGGTAAAGAAGGTATAGTTGTGGCGCACCAAAATTTGTCGGTACACTACCACCACCAAAAGAGCCAAAGAGGTGCAAGCTAAGTAGGAAATATTCATCATCCAAAACGGCGTTACATTGAGCATCAGATCGCGAATGGTGCCCCCTCCAACGGCAGTGACCAAACCAATAACCAAGGCTCCAAACCAATCAAACTGTTTTGCTGCTGCCAATCTTATGCCCGATATGGCAAAGGCAAATGTGCCTGCAAACTCTATTATATCAACAAATTGCCACATTAATTATCGTATTTAGGAAAATAAATTATTGAAAAACCCTGCAAAAGTAAATAAATAATATGACTTATATTCCCTGATACAAGCAATTTATTAAGACCTCATTATACTTCGTGACTATTTGTCATTAAAACATGACAAATTTACAATAACTTGCTTTGGCACGAGGTTTGTTTATTTGTATATATTGAACTACAAATTGAACTATAAATAGAATTAACAAATAAAACAAGAAATAAATCATGGGAAAAATTATTGGTATTGACTTAGGAACAACCAACTCTTGCGTATCCGTAATGGAGGGCAATGAGCCAGTGGTAATCACTAACAGCGAAGGAAAAAGAACAACTCCTTCTGTTGTTGCATTTGTAGAAGGAGGAGAACGTAAGGTTGGAGATCCTGCAAAACGTCAGGCTATCACAAACCCTACAAAAACAATCTCTTCTATAAAGAGATTTATGGGAGAAACATTCGATCAGGTACAAAAAGAAATTTTGCGAATGCCTTTTAAGGTAGTCAAAGGCGACAACAATACTCCACGTGTGGATATTGATGGCCGCATGTATACTCCACAAGAAATATCGGCAATGATACTTCAAAAAATGAAGAAAACTGCCGAAGATCACCTTGGACAAGAAGTAACAGAGGCTGTAATTACAGTGCCTGCTTATTTCAATGATGCACAGCGTCAGGCAACCAAAGAAGCAGGAGAAATTGCGGGATTGAAAGTACGACGTATTATCAATGAGCCTACTGCGGCAGCCTTGGCTTATGGACTCGACAAGGCTCACAAAGACATGAAAATTGCCGTCTTTGACCTTGGAGGTGGAACTTTCGATATTTCTGTCCTAGAGTTGGGTGGCGGTGTATTTGAAGTAAAATCTACCAATGGCGATACGCATTTAGGTGGCGATGACTTCGACCACGTAATTATAGATTGGTTGGCCGACGAATTTTTGAAGGACGAAGGTTTGGATTTGCGCAAAGATCCTATGGCATTGCAACGCTTGAAGGAAGCTGCTGAAAAAGCAAAGGTGGAGTTGTCGAGTGCAAGTTCGACCGAAATAAACCTTCCATATATAATGCCAGTAGACGGTATGCCCAAGCACTTGGTAAAAACATTGACAAGAGCTAAGTTTGAGCAATTGGCCGACAGTCTTATTCAAGCCTGTATTGAGCCATGTCGTAAGTCATTGAAAGATGCTGGTTTGACAGCCGCAGATATTGACGAGGTAATTTTGGTAGGAGGCTCTACTCGCATACCTGCAATTCAGGATGTGGTAGAAAAATTCTTTGGCAAAGCACCATCAAAGGGAGTAAATCCCGACGAGGTAGTAGCTGTAGGAGCAGCCATTCAGGGAGCAGTATTGTCGGGCGATGTAACAGACGTACTATTGCTAGATGTGACCCCACTTTCTTTGGGCATAGAAACAATGGGAAGTGTGATGACCAAATTGATAGAGTCTAACACCACCATTCCCACCAAAAAATCGGAGACTTTTACAACCGCTGCAGACAACCAGCCTTCGGTAGAAATACATGTATTGCAAGGCGAGCGTCCATTGGCAAAAGGCAACAAAACAATTGGACGTTTTCACTTAGATGGTATCATGCCTGCACGTCGCGGAGAGCCTCAGGTAGAAGTAACTTTTGATATTGATGCCAACGGCATACTAAATGTTTCGGCAAAAGACAAGGCTACAGGCAAGGAGCAGAGCATACGCATTGAGGCATCAAGTGGTTTGAGCGATGCAGAAATAAAGAGAATGAAAGATGAGGCTGCTGCCAATGCTGAGTCGGATCAAAAGGAAAAAGAAAAGATCGACAAAATAAATCAGGCTGATAGCTTAATTTTCCAAACAGAAAAACAATTGGGTGAATTGGGAGATAAAATATCTGCCGATAAAAAAGCCCCTATAGATGCCGCTTTGTCAAAGCTCAAAGATGCCAAACAAGCACAAGACATTCCTACAATAGAAGCAGCAATGGAAGAGCTAAACACTGCCTTTCATGCCGTAAGTCAGGAAATGTATAATGCGCAGCAACAAGCTGGGGCAGACCCTAGTCAGCAACAAGCCAATCCTGATGCTGGACAGGGAAGTCAAGGTCAAGAAGGAGGTGTGACAGATGTTGATTTTGAGGAAGTGAAGTAATAGACTATTACAAACGATAATCACATATAAGAAAGCCGCAGTAAATTATTTATTTACTGCGGCTTTTTAGGCTCAAAGGCTCAAAGGCAAGATTATTATTGAGTTATTAAGTTATTATTTTTTCACTACACGCTCAATACCTTCTTTGATAGCATCCCATTGATTGTTATTTATTACATGAGATATTTCAAACACCATCAGTCCATCAGTATTTTTCAAGCACAAATAAACTGCATCCGACACAACTTTTGCATTTGTTTTATAGGCATAAGAGGGAATAGAACCATAAACCTTGCAATCTCCCATTGTAAAGGTAGAATAGGTTTTCACAAAATTTTCTACCGACCATACCGACCCAGGATTTTCTGAGGCCCATACCGCATCGGCATAAGCGCCTAATGAAAAAACATCTATTTGATCGGCAAAGCCCGTTTTGCTATATGTGTCGGTATATATGCCACTGCTCTTGGGAATATATTTCTTGCTTCCCCAATTTTGTCCTACACCATAGCGTGATGCCCAATCTGCCGATGCCCAAAAATGGAGTTCCATTGCTGGATCTATAGATTTTACCTTTGAGCGAATGTTTGTCACAAGATTTGTTATTGTCATCGTACGAAATTCTATCCATTTGCTGTATAGTGGGCCTATGCCACCTGTGCTGGTAATTATTTCGTTTCTATTGTTTACTTTTATACCACTGTAGGATTCAAATTCCAAGATTGTGGCATCTCCAAAACCATACTTCCCCCCATACCAGCGGCAATAATCTAAGCAAACACCTTTTAGTTTAGGATATTTTGTAACAATCTCTTCAACGATAGAAATCACGAAGGCTTGTACTTCGGGAAGGCTAGGATTGAGCATCACTGCATCAACGCCTGTTTGGTCTCGCATATCCACAAGCTTGTTAGGATCGTTGTCCAACATCTCAATCTGCGTTTTTCCAAGCCACCTGTCGTCATCATAAATAGCACCTTCTTTGCCTGTAGTGGAGCCATATCCTAGGGCAGAAATGCTTGCAATAACGCTGATGTCAAAGCGCTCGGCTTCTTGTATCCAATATCCTAGGTAGTCCCAGTCGCGCACCACTACTTCTTGTCCCCATTTGTTGAGTTTTTTCAAAATATGGCTCTCATAAAGGGCATAGCCTATGCCAGGTTTCACATCGAGATAAATCTCATTAAATCCTGTAGTTTTCATCTTTTCCAAATAGGATGTAATATTCTCTTTGGTTTCAAAGCGGCTAAGATTTGCATGTGCATCAATCCACATCTGCACGGGCATATCAGTTTTTCCTTCCGAACCTCCCGGATGTGTAGGAATTTGACTTCCATCGCCTATTTCAATATCTTCGTTGTTAGCACAGGATAAAAATAAAATAGCTATTAATAAGAATAAATATTTTTTCATAAATAATTTAGTGTTTATATAATTAGTAAATAGCTTATAAGTAAGTTACTCATAACAAGTCATCTTGTAGGTATATAGACCAAGCCTGCCAAACCATACTGCCAGATAAGCCTCATCTTTATCTTGATCGTAATACCAATCGACGTAAGACCCAAAACTCCACGCCCGATTTACGCCATCGGCAATATTAAGATTTTCATGAGCCAGTGTTTGTAAGTTAGCATTGAGCACCGCAGCAGCATGCCACCATGATGTGCCGCTTGTAATCACCACATAGCTTTTGCCATTTATGGGCAGGGCCGAAACTGGAGTGCGTGCTCCCGTGCGTGCTGGTGCAAAGCCTGTGCCTACCCACCAAGCTTGCAATATATTTTGCCAATATGCTGGTATCACATAGCTTGTTGATCCAGCAAATGAATTTATATAGCATTTGACAGAATTTGCTGTATTTGCCGCTCCTTCGGTATCTCCCACCACAAAACTAGGCTGATCAGAATCGTCAAGAGGCGATATCATCTGAAAGCTGGTACAATCAGCGCTGGAATAGCCTGTTTCTATGGTAGAGTAGTTGGATGCCAGCTTGCCGTTTGTCACTTTTATGCGGTAATGCTCGCCCTTGGGCCCTCGTGTGGCCAATGCTGTTATCCATGCATTGCCAGCAATATCGCCAGCTACTTGAAAATTGTTTGACAAATCGCTAGCAGATGCCATATTGATCGCAATTTTACCTGCCGATTTAGGGGCATCACTTATTTTGGCCCAATAGAAAAATTCTGTTTCATTGCCATTGATTACAGCCGCAACGCACCTGCCCTTATAATCGGAGCTTATCATTTTCAAATTTCCTATAGAAATAGATCCTAAATTTAGAGGCCCAGCTTCATTGAGGGTGTTTTTGTCTACAACCTTCAGGGCGTATGGCGAACTTGCGCTAGTGGCAACATATGCCTGCGAAAGCAATACGATGTGATCGCCACAATAGGCGTGATACATCTGCAAATCGCCGTATAATTTGGAGTCAGGCAGATTGAAGTTCTTAAATTCTCCGGGATAGCCCAATTCTACGAAATTTTTTCTGCTTCCAATTTCGGCATAACTAAAACCTTCGCCATATGACAATTTATCGGAAAGATCCCAGCTCACTATATAGTCGCGTTTGTTTTTTTTGTCTTCTGAGGTAACCGTATATTTCACGCCTCCATCTTGTGCAAAGTTTTGTGCAAGCGTAGGATCGGGTGTCACTGTTGCTCCTTTAGAAAGATAAAAGGTAGGCAGGGCAGTATCCAATTCCTCTTCTGCATTTATTTGAGGAGACACTTTGATAGTAATAGTATTGTCTGCATTTATGACGGCCTTAAAAAACGTATTACTCTTTCCATTGACCGAAAAGGAATTAATTATCTGTGCCTCGCTGCCCAAATTTTCATCATTACAGCTCCCAAGCAATATTATACTAGAGAGAGCCAGTGCTTGATATAATTTTAATTTCACTGTTTTCATAAAAAAATAATTAAAATATTAATTACGCGTATCATTTTATTCATAATATCCTCTCACACGATATTGACGTATTGTTCCTGCTCCCGATTTCACAGTAATAATGATGCCATCGCCTGTAATATCATGTCTGCCAGATAGGGATGGCATGATAAACTCGTCGTAGCTTAAGGATGCTACCAAATATATGTTAGACAAGGCTACCTCTTCTTCCAATGATTTGGAAATTGCAAATAGAATCAAGCCATATCCACCCTCTACATCGCTTTGTGCAAAACTACCGGTGAGCATTTCTCCATCTTTGTTGTACTCATAAATCTTGGCTATATATCCTTGGAGCCCATGCATTGGCATACAAAGCATTTGAGAGATAGTATTAGTGTCGTGGACGTATTTAAAAGCCTCGTTTTCATCGGCACAGCTCCATGCTGAAATTGCCATCAAGGTGCTTAGTATAATTATTCCAATTTTATTTATTATTTTCATGTCTGTTATTTTTTAAAATTTAATCACCAATAAAGATTATTTTCACAGAGATTATTATTTGCAAACTCTTGTCGAGGCAGGGAAAAATAGTAGTAACTTTGTAGAAAGATGCGTGGAGAACCTCCATCAACGGCTACTCTTTCATAGGAGAAAGTATTATCATTATTTTTTGTAACTACCACTCCGTGCGCATTTTTTCCATTTATCACATTCTGAGCCAATCCCCAGCGGCGCAAATCCCAATAGCGAAAGCCTTCGCCCGCCAGTTCTACGCAGCGCTCTTTGCGCAATAGTGTCATAAATGCGTCTTTGTTTGGGGCATCATTTGCTGTTTTTTCGGGCAATCCTACTCTTGTGCGCACCTTATTTAGTGCCTCTAGTGCCTGGCTCTGGTACTGCATGTAGTCTAACTCGGCATATGCTTCTGCATTATTTAGCAATACTTCGGCATAGCGCAGAACTGCGTCATATTGATAGCTATTTTGGATAACAAAATCTTTATAATCTTCTTGCAAGTATTTTCGTAGGTAGTAGCCTGTGCATGTGTGTCCACTAGTTGCCCCCGATTGTGTAAAAGCTGAAAAATCGTCAGTACCCCCCGCATAGGTCTGTATTTCTCGATTTTCCCAGCTACAGTTATTATACATTATTGTAGCATGAAAACGCGGTTCCCTCTCTGTATAGGGATCTGTATGATTTGCGGCATAGGAGTTCCACGCAAAATTTTCTCCATTTGCAAACTCATAGAGATCGGCTAAGTCAGCCGTTGGCACATGTTCGGCAAATATAGCATTTGTTTTATAAACTTCTCTATCGCCAAAGGGACGATTAAATTTGTCATAGCTATGTGTTACCGTTTCGTTCATAAAATACAATCCGAACAATATCTCTGCAGAATTGTTTTGTGCCCCATTTACTTGAAAAACTTTTGCATAGTTTGCTGCCAAATCACCGCCCAATTCCTTTGTTTTTTCTGCCGCATCTATTGCTATTTGCCATTTTTTTGCAAATAAGGCCATGCGTGAAATAAGTCCATAGGCTGTTTTCTTTGTTGCTCGACCTTCCCAATTTGCAGGCCACGATTCGGGCAAAAACTCTGCTGCCCACTGCAATTCGCTGATAACAAACTCCCAACTTTGGGCTTCTGTAGCACGCGCCCTATGCTTATCTTTTTCGTAGGCTCCGTCATCTACGCCGCCACTTGCACCGGAAACGTCTGTACGAATAACAATTCCACCATAGACTCTAATAAGTCGATAATATGAAAATGCACGGCAAAGGCGCACTTCTGCGCGGCGAATATTACACCAATCTTCACCGAAGCTGGGCACCCCATAGCGCTTTATATCGTCCATCAAAACATTGGCTCGACGAATGCGGGTATACACATCTTCCCAGCATTCATGAGCCCCTGCACTTCCTGTAGAGAAGGAACTCACTTGCAGCAATGATTTATTATAATGATGATTGTATTGATCCCAGGATGTAGATTTCATAAGGTCTGAATAGCTGTCATGAAATTGCTCGCGACTATTTGCAACCTGCGAAACGTCGGTAAATGTTTTGTAGGATGCTGTGATATACAATTCTGCCGATTTCTCGGTGCTCCATATTGCTAAATCAGACAAAATTTCTGTATTGTCCAAATTTAATACATCATTGCACGACCATAGGGACAAGGTCAAGCTGAGGGCACTTA
Organism: Bacteroidales bacterium; assembly: GCA_003851245.1. Taxonomy (GTDB): domain Bacteria; phylum Bacteroidota; class Bacteroidia; order Bacteroidales; family Azobacteroidaceae; genus BHEP01. The sequence goes on from BHEP01000011.1 coordinate 11,586, forward strand.
TTATAATTATTGATATATGTTTTTTCATTTTCTTTTTATATTAAAATGTAATATTCATACCCATACTGTAGGTTTTTTGTTGCGGATAGTATCCGTTACTTACCGAGGGGCTCTCTGGATCGATATACTTGAAATGGCTAAAGGTAAGTAGATTTGTACCGGCCAAATATATATTTATACTCGTGAAAGGTGTTTTACTCAGTGCTTTTTCTGGAAGGTTGTAGCCTATATTTGTGCTTTTTAGGCGAAAATATTCACCATTAACCACCCACCATGAAGAGCGCCAAGCATTGTTTGGGCTGCTAGCGGTGCTAAGGCGGGGATATTTTGCCTCCGTGTTTTCTGGTGTCCATGCTCCTTCTATGCGATAGTATGGAGAGTTGCCGCCTTCAGGAAATGAGGATGTATAAACGGTAGACGATGTGACACCAGTGCCGTATACTCCCGACAATTCATAGTCGGTGTGGGTAACTCCCTGCCATAGCATAGAGAGGTAGAAGTTTTTATATGAAAGATCCATATTGAAGGTAAAGTTTATCTCTGGAACATCGCCATAGCCGGTTTCCACATAATCGAAGTCTGCACTAATCCTGCCATCGCCGTTTATATCTGCATATTTAATGTCTCCCAGATTGAGACCCCCTGATGGGGGCGCGGGGTAATTGTCTATTTCTTGCTGAGTTTGGAAGAGGGAAAGTGCTTGAAAACCCCACCTGGTGTTGATGGATCTACCTATCACTGAGCGATAGTTGGGTGCATTGTCTCCTACAATTTGGGATAGCACACGGTTGCGAGCGAATGCGAAATCGCCTTTTAGAGAGTAGGTCCAATCGGAATTGATACGATTGTGATGTTTTAGTGTGATTTCAAAGCCCTTATTTTCAACCTTCCCCGAATTTTGGTATGAAGGATAATATCCACCCAATGAAGTTGGGAAGTTGCCTTTTTGCTCTTCTAAAATATCTTTCGTCAATTTATAAAACAAGTTAAACTCGAGTCCTAATTTCTGATTCCACATATCCAAATCTATTCCTAGATTGTAGCTGTGGGTGCTTGCCCATGTCAAATTGCGATATATATAGGCATTGTCCGAATAGAATTGTGCTATGGACGTGTTGCCTAACACCATGCTGTTTTGTGCAAGTTTAAATTGTGAGTTGAATAGATAAGGTGTTACATTGTCACTTCCCGACTGTCCATAGCTGGAGCGTATCTTTAGATAATTTATACTAGGAAATGTATTTGCAAAAAAATCTTCTTCCGAAACCATCCATCCTACTGAGGCCGAGGGAAAGAATCCCCAGCGGTTTTCAGGAGCAAACTTGTATGAGCCATCGTAGCGGAAGGCAAATTCTGCCATGTATTTTTTGTTGTAGGCATAATTAAAACGCCCTAGCCATGATGAGAGGCCCCCTAGATATTTATGAGAGCCACTGATGGGGCTGGAATGGTCTGTTGTTCCTAAATTTATATCTACGGGATTGTCGCTATAATAGCCTCTTTTTCTTCCGGTCATTGTGTTTGAATAGCTCCTTCGCGCCTCATATAGCAGTGCTGTGCCTACAAAGTGCTTGTCAAATTCGCGTGAATAATCAATCTGTGGACGAAATAGGTAGGTGTCGCCCCAAGATGTAGATTTTGTATACACATTGTCTGGAGAGTATCCACTGGCACCACTTATACCTTCATCAAGATTCATATTGATGGCATATAATTGATAATAGCGGTCGTAATTGGAACCTACCGTATTTTCATAATTATAAGAGCCAAATACAGAGGCTTTTAATCCTTTTAGCACATCTCCTAAATCGGATACATCGTATTCCAATTTAAAATTGGAAGTAAAATCCCATTTGCTTGTGCTTTTGTATCCCGACTCGTTCAATGCGGCATATCCGTTTGAATTGTAAGTTGCCCCATTCCATGCGGTATACATTCCCTGGTATTCCGATTTGATGATGGGAATGGCATTGATAGCTTGCCTAACAGGGTTAAATTCCCCCTGGTTACTGATGCTTGTGCCAGGCAAATCTGTGTCTGAACGATAGCCTGCCAAGTTGGCTATAAATTTCATTTTTTTTGCTACTTGAATATCGACGTTAACCCGCATATTGTAGCGCGTAAAACTTGTATTTCGCATCGTTCCTTCTTGATCCATGATGCCTATGCTGGCAAAATATTTTGCCTTATCCGAGCCTCCCGAAGCCGACACATTGTGTTGTTGTGTAAGGCCAGTTCTGAATATTTTATCTAACCAATCGGTTTCGCCCCAAATGCTGTTTGGGTCGTTGCTCATCACCTTATTTTGGATGCCAGCGTTCCACAGTGGGCTTAGATTATCCATTGTGCGGGCCTTGTTGTGCCAATACATATAATCTGCAGCATTGAGCATTTCGGGCATTGCGGTGTTTGTGGTTGCAGTAAAGGATCCGTCATACAAAATTTTGGCAGGACCTTCGCCCCCTGTTTTTGTCGTAATCAGGATAACTCCATTTGCGCCTTGCACACCATAAATAGCTGCCGCAGCATCTTTTAACACCGAAATGCTTTCAATATCGTTGGGGTTTACCTGATCCATAGGGCGCGGCACTCCGTCTACAATTACCATAGGCCCATTGCTGCCAGCAAAGGAGTTTTGACCTCGCACATACAGTGTTGTTCCGTCCGAACCAGGCTTTCCTGATCTTTGCATACTGGTAAGTCCTGATATTTTGCCCGTAAGCATATTTGAAACATTCTGCATAGGAGCTTTCATCAATTCGGCAGAAGTGATTTGTGAGACAGCTCCTGTCATGTGCACACGTTTTTGAACTCCATATCCTACTACTACAATTTCATCGAGTTGTTTGGTATCTTCCTTGAATGCAATATCTATTATCTGGCGATTACCTACAAGTATGGATTCGGATTTAAATCCTAAAAAAGTGAACTCCAGAACCGAATTGTTGGAGGGCACGCTTAGCTGATAAATTCCATTTATATCTGTAATGGTGCCTATAGAGCGCTCGCCTTTTAGTACTACGGAGACTCCCGGCAGCACATATCCATTGGTTTGATCGGTGACTGTGCCTGTGATTGTTTTTTGAGAATAGGCACTAGAAAGACAGGAAAAAGCACACAGCAGCATCCAAAACAGCTTGGGCAATTTGCTTTTTTTCTTTTTAGCGTAATTATTTTTCATAAGCTTTAATGTTGAAATGTTAACTATTTCACTTACTATGGTCTCCTTAAATTTAGGGTAGTTTCCCTTTTTGTGCGATGTGTTTTCTAAAATTACCCTTATCTGTCAAATATACGGATATTTTTATAAAAAACTATGTTAGAATAAAAAAAGTGGCTATTGTTTTCTCAATTCTATTATTTTAAGTAGCATTTCTGGCTCGTCGCTTGTGATAAAATCAATGTCCATATCTAAAAAATGCTCCATCCTCTCTTGGTCATTCACAGTCCAGGCATTCATTGTAAGCTTAAGCATCTTACATCTCTCATGCAATTTTTCAATTTTGTCGTATAGCGAAAAATGATAATCAATGCCGCTCATTGCATCTATCTTTTGCAAATCCAAGTCTACAGAATGCTCCAAAAATGAGGTGTGAGCTGTAGGATCCATGCTTCGTATGAGTTTAAGTCCTCGGTAGTCAAAGCTAATATAATCTACCCATGCTTGCGCATTCATGCGATGCACAATTTGAACACAGGAGTCGGCGAGAGCTAAAATATTGTCATTTCCTTTGTTAGACTTCAATTCTAATACAATGCGTGTTTTATTTTGTCCCTTTATCAAATGAATATAATCTTCTAAAGTTGGTATTATCTCATTATTATTTAGCTTTATTTGCTGAAGGTCTGCCAAGGCCCTTTTTTCTATAATTAGCCCTTGCAAGTCGGCATCATGGTTTACTGCTATTCTCTTGTCTTTTGTCATCCATACATCAAATTCAGAGGCCTGACATCCCAAGTCTATGGCATATTGTAGTGCTCCCAAAGTATTTTGGCTAGCTCCCGAATTTTTCCATGCTCCACGATGCGCTACCACCTTATTTTTTATAAAGTCATCTTTTACTATTTCAAATGTTTTTTGTTTATTGCCATATTGCACAGTTATTAGGTAGCTCATGGCTGAGGTGGCAGTGATAATTTTATTTCTCCTTAGTCTAAGTTCTCTATTTTCGCTTATTTCGAATAGTTCCGACGCATCTTTCAAAATAGATATAGTCTCCTTCTGAGGCATAATAAAACGTCCTATTTTTGCTCCTTTCAAATCTGTGGGGATGGTATAATTGTCTAGCACTAGTAGCGTTTTATAGTTTTCTGCACACAGAGTGCCTGCAGCAAGCATTGCTACTGTCAATATACACAAGCGAATAATTTTCATAACTGCTACATTTAATTAATTAAGAGGCTGTCCGACTTGGCTAAGAATACGTACTTACAAAAGTAGGTATTTATTTTCAGTTTTTTATGCAATATCTACAGCTATATTTTTTCACTCATATCTATTTGCAAGACCGTATAGATATGGTATCTAGCATCATACTTTGTCATAAATCTATTCTAGGTGTGTGAGCCCCTAGATTTGTTCGTCACTCTAGAAATACACATTAGTTCATTAGAAAGTAAAATAAATGTAAGTATTTATAAGAATACTTCTACAAATATTAATAATCAATTCATCTAGAGCTGTTCAATTTAAAAAACAATTTTAGTTAATATTTGCTTTTTAATATCTTTTATTAAGTTTTTTTTATTAAAACATTACTTTTTTATAAAAAAACTATTACTTTTGAGTTTTGGTTTTGTTGCCCGATTATATTTTATTGTTAAGCCGTATATTAGATTATAAATAGGTACCAAACCTATATTTTTTGTTACAGACCTATAAATATTTTTCTATGAAAAAAAGAAGACAGAATTTTTTTCAGTGTTTGAGAGCGTGTTTGCTCCTTATGCTGATGTGCCTGAGTTCAAATCTCATGCTTGCCCAAGACAATAGGGCAAGAGGTACAATTTTAGATGCTAATGGCATTCCTTTGATAGGGGTGAGTGTGGTAAAAAAAGGCACTACCGTAGGCACGGTCACCGATGGTGATGGCAAGTTTTTTTTGAATGTAGCTAGGGGCTCAAAGCTTGTTTTTTCCTATATTGGATATATAGGTCAAGAAATTGAGTGGGATGGCACAAGCTCATTGGATTTACTGTTGAAGGAAGACGCGCAAGCTCTAGACGAGGTAGTGGTGGTAGGCTATGGAACACAAAGAAAGAGCGACCTTACAGGATCTATAGCCAAAATTAGTGCCGATGATTTTAAAACGACACCCGTTTCGGGGGTAGAAACTGCACTTCAAGGCCGTGCTGCAGGTGTTTCGGTATCTTCTTTTAGCGGCTCTCCAGGAGCTGGCACCTCTGTTCGCATACGAGGGATAGGCACGGTCAATAATGCAAATTCCCCACTTTATGTAGTCGATGGCATTCCTGTAGGAGGCATTAATTATCTGAACCCCTCCGACATTTCTTCTATAGAAATACTCAAAGATGCTTCGGCCACAGCTATTTATGGATCGAGGGCCTCCAATGGAGTGGTTTTGATTACTACCAAGCGTGGAAATGGCGATAGCGAAAACATGAAAACCAGCGTACAGTTTGACATGTATTATGGGATACAAGAAGCGATGAATGTTCCCAAAATGCTTGATGCAGCAGGCTTTATAGAGCTCAACAGAAGGGCGTATTTAAATAATCCTAATGGTTTGCACACAGATTTTCGCAATCCAGAGGCCCTACTTGACGTTGTGGAGAAGGTGACAGGGCAGCGCAGTGGCACCAACTGGTGGGATGAGTGTTTTCAGACAGGACGAATTGAGAGCTATAATATTGCTGTAAGTGCGGGCAACAAGCATCTGTCGCATCTTACGAGCGCTAGTTATTACAAAAATGAGGGTATCATTAAGTATTCCGACTTCGAGAGAGTAACCGTTCGCTCCAATGCTGATTTGCAGTTGAATAGCCGTGTGAAGATTTCTTCAAACTTAGGTATCACCCATAACAAACGACATAGAATTCCGGAAAATGATTTGGAAAATGGCACAGTATTCAACGCCATGCTTTACGACCCCACTGCACCCGTATATCGCCATGGATACAAGGGTATTCCAGGCTGGGAGGCCAGTATGGAGGGTTATGATCCTAATGATAAGTATTCGTGGTTTGGAACTTCCAAATATTCAAACAAGCGTCAGCCTTATGCTCAGGCCTATAGAACAGGCACTGGCAATGAGTGGTCGGAACTTAAAATAGTGGGCAATATTATTATGGATATTAAAATTGCAGAATCACTAAGTTTCCGCAGTAATTATGGGATGGATCTTTCTAGGCGCAACAACAATGATTTTACACCCCAGTATTATCTTGATCCAGACGAAAAAGAGGGAGTTAGCAGGGTTTATAATAGGAATGACAACGACAATAATTGGATTTGGGAAAACACCCTTAATTTCAATAAAAAGATAGGAGTTCATTCCTTTCAGGCGGTTGCCGGTGTGACCATGGAAGAATGGGCGTGGCGAGGATTTGACGCATCTAAGGAGCAGACCCCCAACAACAATTATGACCAGTGGGTATTGGGAAGTGCCACCAGCAATCCTGGAGCAAATGGATGGAGGGGCAGTCGCTCCATGTTTTCATACCTAGCCAGGGTGAACTATGGCTTTGAAGACCGATATCTTATTACGGCCTCAGTTAGATCGGATGGATCTTCCAAATTTTTAAAAGAAAATCGTTGGGCCACCTTCCCCTCCGCATCTTTGGGATGGAGGGTTTCTAGCGAAGAGTTTTTTGAAAATTGGAAACAAGATTTTGTATCAGGCGTAAAAGTGCGTCTAGGATGGGGTCAAATTGGAAACCAGATGCCTGTGGGCGACGCCGATTATATGAATCGCATTTCTGGCAGTGACGATAAAAAATACATCTTCGGATCAAGCAAGACTCAGCAAACGGGTTATTCTGTTGGAAATATAGGCAATCCTCTCATTCAGTGGGAAACTTCAGAGCAGACCAATTTGGGCTTGGATTTGACGTTTTTGGGAGGCAAGCTGAGCGGATCTTTCGACTATTTTGTGAAAAGTACAAAAGATATGTTGATAAGAGTACCTCTACCCATGTACCTGGGCTATCCTGGCGACCCTTGGGCCAATCAGGGAGAAGTTAGAAACAGTGGCTTTGAGATGCAGCTAGACTGGCAGGATCAAGTTGGCGATTTTAGCTATGGCGTATCTGGCAATTTTAGCAGCATAAAAAACGAGGTGGTAAGCCTTGGAGGAGGGCGACCTATGCCAGGCGGCGGTGAGCGCATTGGCGATGTAAGTCTCACCAGAGAGGGATGGCCTATAGGTTCTTTTTATGGATGGAATATGATAGGCATTTTTCAGAACCAGGAGCAAATAGACCAATCGCCCATGAAAAATACGGGAGCTCGCCCTGGAGATTTGATTTTTGAAGATACGGACAAAGATGGTTTTCTTACGGACAAAGACAGGGTAAATTTAGGAAGTCCGTTTCCAACATTTATGTATGGATTAAACCTAAATGTAGCATATAAGGGGGTAGATGTAAGCATGTTTTTTCAGGGCGTGGGAGGCAATAAAATATTCCGTACCTTGAAATACTACTCACACCAAAAAACGGGATATTTCAATTCCCCAGCAGGAATTTTGGAAGATGCTTGGAGAGCAGCAGGCACCCTCAGCGCTGGCGATCCTGGAAATGCCTCAAATACGGAATATCAAATAAGTTCGGATCCAAAATTGAACACCAAGGCATCGAGCTATTATGTAGAAGATGGGGACTACCTTCGTTTGAAAAATCTTCAGATAGGCTACACTCTTCCTCAAAAATGGATTAGCAAGGCCAGGGTATCTAACTTGAGGGTTTATCTGGGGGTTCAAAATTTATTTACACTCACCAAATACAAGGGACTGGATCCAGAACTCGCGGGCAATGATAATGACGACCCTACAGACTATGGCATAGATCGCTCGCATTATCCACAGGCTAGAACAATTATGACAGGACTTAACCTCTCATTCTAAAAGCCCATATTGATGAATAATAATTTTATAAAATTAAATATATGAGAATTAAATATAATATACTATCCTTATTTATCTTGTCTATCATGGCAAGCAGTTGTATGGATTCTTTTTTAGATAAGTCGCCTTATGGCTCTCTTAATGAGCAAAATTTTCCCAATACCGAAGCCGAGGTCTTTCAAGTTCTGACAGCCTGTTATAGTTGGTATGCCCAAGAAGCCCCAGAATTAGATGTAAACCTCTTTGAATTTGGCGATGTTGCCTCCGACGATTCTTATAAGGGAGGTGAAAGCGACAATGACAGACCTTTTTCTAACGATGTGGCTTATTTTAGGGCTGTTTCTAACAATCAATTAGTAGAAAATTTTTGGCTGCGCAGTTATGAGGGTATATATAGATGCAACCAAGTTATTGCAAGAATACCACAGATTACTTTCTCGGATGAGGATTTAAAAAAACGTTATATTGCAGAAGCTAGGTTCTTGCGTTCTTATTTTTATTTTAATCTAGTTCGTGTTTATGGGGCAATCCCTCTCATTGACAGGCCTGTGGTTTACCCCAAGGATGATGTTATTTTCCCTCGCTCTCCTGAGTCCGAAATACACCTATTTTTGCGTAAGGAACTCAACGAGTTGGCTCTTGATTTGCCTCAGAAAAATCAGATAGACATCAATCGCGACTGGGGACGTACCACACAACATGGGGCTCTTGCTTATTTGGCGAGGGTAGAGTTGTATTTTGGCAAGTTTCAGCAGGCCAAAGAGGCAGCGTGGAATGTTATCAATTCTGGTCAATATGGCTTAGAGCCTCAGTTTGGGGACTTGTTTTTTAAGCCCAAATATATTAGTGAGGAATCTGTATTGGAGGTCCTAAATACAGACACCGATGGCAAAGGCGATGCCTCAATTATTCCAACCTATTGCCGCAGTCGCGGTTGTGGAGGCTGGGGGTTTAATTGCCCTACACAAGATTTGGTCAATGAGTTTGAAGATGGCGATCCCCGCATTTTATATACCATAACAGAGACCGACGACTTGTTTTTGCGTCGCGATGGAACTCCAGAAAAACAAAACCATACAGGCTATGCTTCGGGCGATGGCTACCACTCGCGGAAGGTATTTTTGCCAGAAACTAGACGCTCCTCACGCAGTGAAATGGAGATAAATTTCAAGATAGTGCGTTATGCCGATGTCTTGCTGATGTATGCTGAGGCTGTTCTTGAAGGAGATAACAATTTGTCAGAAGCGTGTAAGTATATTAACCTGGTGAGAGATAGGGCTAGAAGCACCTATAAATTTGATGCCGAAGCTTTTGGCACTACTGCCGAAGAAAAAACAGCATCGAGAATGCGCAAGGTTAGTGATGCCTCATTAACGGTGCTTCAAGCAAACAATACTCAGCAGGTAAGGGACGCTCTTCGCAAAGAAAGGAGGGTTGAATTGGCTATGGAAAACCTTAGGTTTTATGACCTCAAGAGATGGGGTGCCGACTATGCCAAACAGAGGATAGAGACAGCTAAGGGCTTTGTAATCCCTGGAAATTATCAGCAAAAACTTTCGGCATTTCCAATTCCCCAGCGCGATATTGACCGCTCGGGGGGTGCAATAACTCAAAATGAGGGATGGTAAATTAATTTACAAAACACAAAAAAAGCTTACAATTTATGTAAGCTTTTTTTGTGCCTGTAGCGAGACCGAGAATTGAACTCGGGACCTCATGATTATGAATCATGCGCTCTAACCAACTGAGCTATCTCGCCATTTTGGTGGTGCAAAAGTAGAAAAAATATTTTTGCAAAGCAAGAAAAAATAAAGAAAACTTCATCATAACTTGTTATTCTCTTAATTATGCCTAACTTAGGACATTCTTTTGACAAAAGAATATCCAACAAAGGGGTGAATATACGCATGAACAAACGAGACTTAGTTTTTTTGCCCTCTCAAGGACCTTGAAACAGTAGACACAATATATAAGAAATGAATTAATTACGCAGTATAAAATGACTTGAGTATGGACAAAGAAAAATTTCAGGTAGAATATATTTTTGCCAATGCTGCAAAAACAAGCTTGTGGAATTATATTTCAACAGCATCGGGCCTATCCGAATGGTTTGCCGATAAGGTAATTATAAAAGATGACGTGTTTATTTTTATATGGGACGAACTACCAACAAGGGCATTGTGTATTGAATCTATTCCGCAATCTTTCATTCGCTTTCGCTGGGAAGATGAGACCAATGAAGAGATATATTTTGAATTTCGTGTAGAAAAAATAGAGCTTACAGGAGGAGTTTACCTTCAGGTAACAGATTTTTGTAAGAAATACGAACTCGATGCAAGCATATCTTTATGGAATTCGGAGATAAAAACCCTTAAGCGAATATTGGGTATATAATTTTTTTAGGCTTATCCATTTACCTACTTATTGCAATTTGAGCTTCTCCTACACAGGAAAAAGCACTTCTCATCCATGCTTTTACTTGATTAATAACAGTATTAATCTCTTTTTATGTTTTATAACATACCCTTATTTTTTGTTATATTCAAAAAAATGAATACTTTGCGCCCTATGAAAAACTTGAATAATAACAATAAATATTGTACGCATGAAAGTATACCAATCCGATGAAATCAAGAACATTGCCATAGTTGGCAGTTCAGGCTCAGGAAAAACCACTCTCGCCGAAGCGATGCTTTACGAGGGTGGAGTAATAAAACGCAGAGGAAGTATTGGCGCAAAAAATACCGTTTGCGATTATTTTCCTGTAGAAAAAGATTATGGCTACTCCGTTTTCTCTACCCTTTTTAGTGTGGAATGGCAGGACAGAAAACTAAATTTTATTGACTGCCCTGGCTCCGACGACTTTGTAGGTGGAGCTATTGCCGCTCTCAACATCTGCGATACAGCACTAATGGTCATCAATGGGCAACATGGACTTGAAGTTGGCACCATCAACATGTTTCGCTACACAGAAAAATTGAACAAACCTCTAATTTTTATTATCAATCAGTTAGACCACGAAAAATGTGATTTTGAGGGCGTAATCAGCCAATTAAAAGAGAATTATGGGGGGCGTGCAATTCCCGTGCAATATCCAGTATCTTGTGGGGCATCTTTCAATGCCGTAGTTGATGTGCTAAAAATGAAAATGTATCAGTGGAAGCCCGAAGGAGGAGTGCCTGCAGTTATGGAAATTCCTGATTCCGAAAAGGAGCGTGCCAATGCCATGCACCTAGCTCTGGCAGAAGCCGCTGCGGAGAATGATGAAGACCTCATGGAAAAATATTTTGAGCAGGGCAGCCTTGATGAAGAAGACATGAGGGAAGGTATCCGTAAGGGACTACTTTCTAGGGGCATGTTTCCTATTTTCTGCGTATGTGCTGGCAAGGACATGTGTGTAAGGCGAAGTCTGGAGTTCCTGGGAAATATTGTGCCCTGTGTTGATAAAATGCCTAAGTATAAAAACACCGAAGGCAAAGAAATTGCTGTGGACGCAAGTGCGGCAAGCAGCCTCTTTATTTTTAAGACTACCGTAGAGCCGCATATTGGCAGGGTATCTTTCTTTAAAGTAATGTCGGGAACGGTAAAAGTTGGCGACGATTTGCTTAACGAAGACAGGGGTTCTAAAGAAAGAATTTCTCAATTGTTTGTCGTTTCTGGTCAAAATAGGCTAGAGGTTTCTGAACTGAAGGCCGGAGATATAGGAGCCTGCCTAAAACTAAAAGATGTAAATACTGGCAATACCTTAAATGGAAAAGGAGTAGATAATAAGTTCGATTTTATTCAATACCCTCATTCCAAATACCGCAGGGCAATAAGACCCGTCAATGAATCGGATGTAGAAAAATTGAGCGAGTTGCTAGGCCGAATGAGATCTGAAGACCCTACCTGGAAAATTGAACAATCAAAGGAACTTCGACAAATGATCATCTATGGACAGGGAGAATTTCACCTAAAAACTCTCAAATGGAGACTCGAAAACAATGAGAAACTGCTGGTAGAATTTTCCGAGCCCAAAATTCCTTATCGAGAAACCATCACCACAAAAGCCAGAGCCGACCATAGACATAGGAAACAATCGGGTGGATCTGGACAGTTTGGTGAGGTGCACCTCATAGTAGAGCCCTATGTGGAAGGAGTGCCCCTTGCCGAATTTTATAAATTTAATGGGCAAGAATTCAAAATACAGTCGCGTGATGTACAGGAGATAGACCTCGAATGGGGGGGCAAACTAGTTTTTGTCAATAGCATTGTTGGAGGGTCTATAGACCTCCGTTTTCTGCCCGCCATTCTCAAAGGAGTGATGGCGAGAATGGATCAAGGCCCACTCACAGGCTCCTATGCCCGTGATGTGCGAGTAATTGTTTATGATGGAAAGATGCACCCTGTAGATTCCAACGAAATATCCTTTATGCTTGCTGGCAGACACGCGTTTAGTGAGGCTTTCAAGGCCTCTAGCCCCAAAATTTTAGAGCCTATCTATGATATAGAAGTCTCTCTTCCTGCCGATTGCATGGGCGATGTAATGGGGGATCTCCAAGGACGTAGGGCCATGATTATGGGCATATCTTCAGAAAAAGGCTACGAAAAACTCTCGGCGAAGGTGCCTCTAAAGGAAATGAGCACCTATTCCACATCGCTAAGTTCGCTCACAGGAGGACGCGCTTCCTTTAGCATGAAATTTTCTAGCTACGAACTCGTGCCAATGGATGTGCAAGAAAAATTACTCAAAGACTATGCTGCAACGCAAACAGCTGAGTGAGGACGTCGGGTTCAATATATAACATTTAAAACATAAAAAATATGAATTTACTATTTTGGCTAGTCCCAGCAGCATCATTACTGGCACTGTGTTTTGCTTATTATTTCTTCAAGCAGATGATGAAGGAAAGTGAAGGGACGGCTACCATGAAAAAAATTGCCGAGCATGTTCGCGTAGGCTCTATGTCTTATCTAAAGCAGCAGTACAAGGTTGTTGTTCGCGTATTTATCGTCTTGGCCCTAGTCTTTGCTGTTATGGCATATTATGGATTTCAAAATCCCTGGGTTCCCTTTGCCTTTCTTACAGGCGGTTTTTTCTCTGGCTTGGCAGGGTTTTTTGGTATGAAAACCGCCACTTACGCCTCGGCACGTACTGCCAATGCTGCACAAGAGTCGCTCAACAGGGGTTTGCAGGTAGCATTTCGCAGTGGAGCTGTGATGGGATTGGTTGTTGTAGGATTGGGACTACTCGACATATCTATATGGTATCTTGTATTAGACCATTTTGTTGAAGACACAGATCCAGCCCACAAGATGATTGTAATCACTACCACCATGCTTACTTTCGGTATGGGCGCTTCCACCCAAGCCCTTTTTGCTCGCGTGGGAGGAGGCATATACACAAAAGCTGCAGATGTAGGAGCCGACCTTGTAGGGAAGGTTGAGGCAGGCATTCCCGAAGACGACCCACGCAATCCAGCAACTATTGCCGACAATGTGGGCGACAATGTAGGCGATGTGGCAGGCATGGGAGCCGACCTATACGAATCGTATTGCGGCTCTATACTGGCGACAGCAGCATTAGGGGCTGCCGCATTTATGACCGATATAGACACACAGTATAAGGCAATTATTGCGCCCATGCTTATTGCCGCAGTGGGTATACTGCTATCTATCATTGGCATTTTTACTGTTAAGGCAAAGGAGGGAGCCACAATGAAGCAGCTGCTACACTCCCTAGATTTTGGGGTAAACCTAAGTTCGGTATTGATAGCCGCTGCCACATTTGGCATTTTATATGTCTTAGGATTAGAAAATTGGGTAGGTATATCCTGTGCCGTTATTGTAGGTTTGCTGGTAGGCATTATTATTGGAAAATCTACCGAATACTACACCTCTCATGGCTATAGACCCACTCAAAAAATTGCTGAAAGTTCAGAAACAGGACCCGCTACAGTTATTATTTCTGGTATTGGGCTGGGTATGATTTCTACATGTATCCCTGTTCTGGCTGTTGTGGTAGGTATTATACTATCTTTTATGCTGGCTTCGGGCTTCGACTTCCACAATGTAGGTATGGGATTGTATGGCATAGGCATTGCGGCTGTAGGCATGCTTTCCACCCTAGGCATTACTCTTGCCACAGATGCTTATGGCCCTATTGCAGACAATGCTGGTGGCAATGCACAAATGAGCGGCTTAGATCCAGAGGTGCGTAGGCGCACGGATGCTCTCGATGCCTTGGGCAATACCACTGCCGCAACGGGCAAGGGCTTCGCTATTGGCTCGGCAGCATTGACGGCTCTTGCACTATTGGCAGCATACATAGAAGAGATAAAGATGGGATTGATACGTATAGGTCAGTCAACTATAGAATTAAATAATGGCGAGATACTCGAAACTGCCAAGGCTTCGTTTACAGATTTTATGTATTATTATGAGGCAAACCTGATGAATCCCAAGGTGCTGGTGGGCATATTTTTAGGAGCCATGATGTCGTTTTTGTTTTGTGGTCTCACTATGAATGCCGTAGGTCGTGCAGCAGGCGAGATGGTACAGGAAGTGCGTCGCCAGTTTCGCGAAATAGAAGGCATCCTTGAGGGTACTGCTGAGCCCGATTATGCACGCTGTGTAGAAATATCTACAAAAGGGGCACAAAAAGAGATGATAGTCCCCTCTATCTTAGCTATTGCTGCCCCTATTGCAACGGGACTAATATTGGGTGTTCCTGGCGTATTGGGATTGCTGGTTGGTAGCCTGTCGTCGGGTTTTGTATTGGCTATTTTTATGGCAAACGCTGGAGGAGCCTGGGATAATGCGAAAAAATATGTTGAAGAAGGTAATTGCGGAGGTAAGGGCTCCGATAATCATAAGGCTACAGTGGTAGGTGATACAGTAGGCGATCCTTTCAAAGATACTTCAGGGCCTAGCCTAAATATCTTAATAAAGCTGATGACCATGGTTTCTATCGTTATGGCGGGACTCACGGCGGCTTGGAGCTTGCTATGATAGTGATAAATGCCATGAAATAAATAAAAAATACAATAAAAAATACAATAAAAAACACAATGAAAAAAATATTGCTCCTACTCTCAATAAGTATCTGGGCCTTGTCGGCAAGTGCCCACGAATATCGCAATTTATTGCAAAAAAAGGCAAACTTATCTGAGCTTAAGAAATCTTTAGTGCCCAATCAAAAATGGGTCTATTATCCGGCATACGAGGATAGAGAGGGCTGGGACAAATTGACTGCCAACAACAAAGAGGAGATTATCTCTAAGGGAGAGGCGGCTTTGGATTATTCGTGGCAGGTGATCAAAGCCAGTGATTACATAGAATTTGAAAGAAGTGGTGCCCGACGAATTATGGAAGACCCTTTTGGAGAGAATAACATTGCCCTTAGCAACTTGGTATTGGCAGAGCTCTGTGAGGGTAAGGGCCGTTTTATTGATCAGATTGTAAATGGTGTTTGGTACAATTGCGAAATGACCTCATGGGCTCTGTCGGCACATATTGCTGGAGCCCAAGCGGTAAAAACCTCGCTACCATCGTACAAAGAGCAGGTGATAGATCTTACCTCAGGCGATCTAGGAGCCTTCTTTGCATGGACATATTATTTTTTGAAAGATGAAATGGACAAGGTAAATCCATTGGTATCTGAGCGTTTGCTGCAAAACATACAAGAGCGCATCATGGATCCTTATATGGAGAGGAGCAATTTCTGGTGGCAGGCATTTGATGCTAAGCCCAATACTATGGTAAACAACTGGAATCCTTGGTGCAATGCCAGTGTGCTCACCTGTTTTTTATTGCTAGAAAACAATCCTGAGAAACTGGCTGAGGCTGTATTTCGCAGCATGACTTCTGTAGATAAGTTTATCAACTACTATCACTCTGATGGAGCTTGCGAGGAAGGCCCATCCTACTGGGGACATGCCGCAGGAAAAATGTTTGATTACCTACAGCTATTGCACAGCTCGAGCAATGGGAAAGTCTCAATATTTGATGAGCCCCTTATAAAAAAAATGGGCGAATATATTTCCAAATCTTATATTGGCGACGGATGGGTAGTGAATTTTGCTGATGCTTCGGCCAAAGGAGGAGGCAGCGCTGGACTAATATATCGCTATGGCAAGGCTGTAGGCAGCAGTGAAATGCAGACTTTTGCTGCCTATCTTAGGCAACAAGGATATCCTCAACCGTATAGCGAAGGTAGAGATTTGTATCGCAGCATGGAAAATCTATACTGCCAAGATGCTCTAGCAGAAGAAAAGTCCTTGCTTAGCATTTCTGATTATACCTGGTATCCTGAAACTGAATTTTGCTACATGCGCCAGCAGTCTTCTGGATTTTTCTTTGCTGCCAAGGGAGGATTCAACAACGAAAGTCACAACCACAACGATGTAGGTAGTTTTATTCTATACCACAACAATTTCCCTGTTTTTATTGAGGCTGGAGTAGGCACCTATACCCGTCAAACATTCAGTGCCGAGCGTTATTCAATATGGACCATGCAAAGTAATTACCACAACCTGCCACTAATTAATGGCTTTGCCCAGTCTTTTGGCTCCAAATATAGGTCTGCCGATGTGGTATTCGATGCTAAAAAATCAATTTTTTCATTGAATCTAGCAAAAGCCTATCCCGAAGAAGCTGGAATTGTTTATTGGAAAAGATCGTACCAACTAAAAAATGAAGGACTCTCCATTGAAGACGATTTTAAGTTAAAACATGCCAAAGAAAATAATCAAATAAACTTTCTGAGTCAGCAGAAGCCCGATATTGCTAAGGCTGGAACAATTGTTATAGATGTAGATGGGACTAAAATAAAAATGACTTATGATAAATCCTTATTTGAGCCCCTTGTCGAAAAGATTGACCTGCCAGATAAGAGACTCTCAAGGGTGTGGGGCGACAATATTTATCGCTTGTCGCTCAGGGCAAAGAAAGGTGAATTGATAGGGAAATATAAATTTTTTATTAGCAAATAAAAAACAAGGACAACATTTATTAACTTGCCATTCTATAGATTATTCATTATATTTGTGCAGTTCTTTTTTGATACCAAACACCAGCAATAAAAGACATACCAAACGCATCAAATATTGATGATTATGAAAACTTTGAAATTTTTTATTTACTTTAATCTCTCTTTTGGGACCTTTATTTTATCCCAAGCGCAGGAGTCAAACACCATCAGTAATAGCCATTCTACAAGCGACACCATTTTTGCGACCTCAGCCAAAGCCCTAACATTTGTGGAGGCTCCCAACATCTCTATTATTTGCAAGGGAGAGGATTTTAATACCAGCCTTGTAAGCCACAACAATACCACAATCTCTGATTGGAGTTTTCGCAAACAAGGAGAAAACATAGAACTTGTAGCAGGCCTTGGCAGCTCAATAGACATCCCCGCCGCCAATTTAGGAATCATAGGCACTGAAAACGAAGCCATAAACTATGAAATAGTATTAACACTTTTAGGAGATCCTAGCCCTCTCACATTTCCCATTGCTACTTATCATGCACAATCGACGGCGATTATTATTGGAGCAAATCGCAGCATTTGCCGCAGTGATGTTCTTGGTGTAGGCGATAGCATTCCCATAAATATAAAACTAAGAGGAAGTGCACCCTGGACTTATCGCATAATAAAAAATGATAGTCAGGGCTTATCTCCCAGTTTAATTGCAGGATCTTTTAATGCCGACACAATATTTAATGCCCTACCTCTTTCAGGCATAAATATGGGGGGGCTTGCAAGGCGCTCCTACTACCAGCTTGATTCTTCAGGTGTTTTTGTCGACGCCCACGGATGCGCTGGCAAAATTCTTAGAGAAAATCCTGGGAAGCTGGATAATGTATGGATTGCTCCCGTTTATGAGGGTAGGATGGTTTATGCGACATCGGCAGCGCCAGACTCCATTTTCTGTAGTGGCGAAATAGTTGCAAGCAGACAATTTAAATTTGAAAATGTTATGCAAACGGGCTCAAATATTGGAGCTTATCAAGTATCTTGGAAGAGAATGTCTACTGCCAGACTGGGCATGAGCTCTAGCAAAGAAGGGCTCACGCAAATATCCCAATTTACCTCTTCAAACAATAGGAAGGGCGACTCGATTATTATTGCTGTTATTGGCAGGTATAAGACTGCCAACAACGACTATTGCTACGGAACAGACACCATGAAAGCCCATATTTATGTCAATCCTGTGCCCAGCCTAAATATTGCCGCCACCCAATTATATATTTCGGCATGCAATGGAATATCCACGCCTACCATTGTTCTAAAAACTGGAGTAAGAACAAGCAATGGCATCGATAGCATGCACTACCTATGGACTGCCAATGCTGCTCATAGAGGTCTGCAAAAAGAAGGGTCTTTCACATCTACCAAGACCCCATTGAGCCACAATTTTTCATTCAAGGCTATAAATGGAAATACATTTTCTATATACGATACCATACACTTCAAGGCATATTACAGCAGTTTTGGTCTTCAATGTTCAAAAAAAACTGCTGATGGAAAAGTCGATTCTACAAGACTGATAATAAAGGTAAGGCCATCTTTAAAAATTTCTAGCGACCTGCAAGATGGCAACTTTTGTGATATCGAAGAAAAATTCATAGGCATAATAGTTGTTGGAGAAAGTCCCAAATTTCAATGGTATAGAGCCAGTGGCATCAATGACAAACTTACCAAAATCGCTGGAGCTTCGGAGTCTACATACAAAATTGTCGATAGCGGATATTATCAAGTATGGGTAAGTGGGGATTGTGGCACGACAATAAAAAGTAATAAAGCTGCTATTGGTATAGGCGCAGGCACCACAATATTGCAAATGCCTGTCGACACAGTGGTATGCTCAGGAAGCACGGTAAACTTAAAAGCAGCAAGCAATTCGGAAAATCTGCAATGGTATAAGGATGGCATAGCATTGGGAGGAAAAACAAATTCTACATTAAGTTTGAGCAAGGTATCTTCAGAAAAAGATTTTGGCTATTATTCGCTTAGTGCCAAGGGTTTTTGCCCCAATGACAGTATTATGAGTCCTCCTTTTCGCCTGTGGGTTGCAGAAAGCCCTTCCATGAGTTTCATCGATTTGGAAACTAGGGTATACAGAGGGCAACAATATTTTGTGAAAACTGGACAAAAACAAGCCGACGGAAAGAAACAAACCCCAGGTTATGCCGATGCTACCTACTACAAGTGGTCGTATATAGATGCCGATAGTTCGGAATTTTTCAAGGACGAAGGCCCTAATTTGTATACCACTTTGCTGCGATATACGGGCACAAGTCCAGTGGGAGGCATGGGTAAACTAAGTGTAAGCATAAGCCATCCCTGCGGCAGTGCGAGACAAAAAACTCTCTCTGCCAATATCACTGTAGTAAGCGATATTAGCTCAATTGAGGCTGCTGATGCAGAAATGTTTCATATTTATCCAAATCCCATCCTTGACATTTTTAATGTGAGCAGCCCCAAAATAATTATTGCAATTGTGGTGTCTGACCTAAACGGACGCATGATATATACAAACAATGAGGTAGAGCATACAAGAATGCAAATCAATACAACAAGCTGGCTCAATGGAATATACCTTGTGTCGGTACAAACAAAAGAAGGGAAGGAGGTCAAAAAAATTATAAAAAGATAATACAATATCTATCGTACAATTAGGGCTGTGAACCACTAGAATAGATAACGAAAAATAATGCCTGATGGTCATTAGTTCAACTAAATTGTGGTGATTTCGATCAATATAATTACCTTTGCCAGTATTATTGAGGAGTTAAAAAAAGAGGCTCCATTTAAGAATACAAACAAATGAGCCAGACATCCCTTTTAGAAAAACTTAATGTTCTCGTACTTCGTTTCGATGAAATAGCTACACTCATTACCGATCCCTCGGTAATGACGGATATGAAGCGATTCGTTAAGCTAAGCAAGGAGTACCGAGATTTAGAAAAAATAGCCCTTGCCCGCAATGAGTATTCCCTCTTGCTGGGAGGCATTGAGGAAGCAAAGAATATTTTAGAAAACGAGAGCGACACCGAATTGAAAGAGATGGCACGTGGCGAAATCGACACCTACAACCGGCGGCAGCCACTTTTGGAAGAAGAAATAAAGTTATTGCTTGTGCCCAGTGATCCTGAAGATGAAAAAGATGCTATTGTAGAGATTCGCGGAGGCTCTGGCGGCGACGAGGCTGCAATTTTTGCTGGCGACCTTTATAGGATGTATATCAAATATTGTGAGTCCAAAGGATGGAAGGTAGGACTTAGCTCCTCTACGGAAGGTAGTTCTGGGGGTTTTAAGGAGATTATATTTACAGTATCGGGCAGCAATGTATATGGCACTTTGAAATATGAATCGGGCGTGCACCGTGTACAAAGAGTGCCCGCTACCGAAACTCAGGGGAGGGTCCACACCTCAGCCTCAAGCGTAGCTGTTTTGCCCGAGGCAGAGGAGGTAGATGTAGACCTTAGAGACTGCGACATCAGGGTAGATACCTTCTGTGCCTCGGGCAATGGAGGACAATCGGTAAACACAACCTATTCGGCAATTCGCTTGGTGCATATTCCCACAGGGATAGTGGTGCAATGCCAGGACGAAAAATCGCAAATAAAAAATAAGGCCAAGGCAATGGTAGAGCTACGATCGCGGATCTACAACATGGAATACCAAAAATATATAGACGATATTTCTTCCAAAAGAAAAACAATGGTGTCTACTGGCGATCGCTCGGCGAAAATACGAACATACAATTATCCTCAAGGCAGGGTAACTGACCACCGAATCAACTACACCATATATAATCTACCCTCCTTTGTGGGAGGAGACATACAGGGAGTAATTGATCAGCTAATAATTGCAGAAAATGCAGAACGCCTCAAAGAAAGTGAGCTGTAAGATTATGCAAGCTAAATTATAATTACGCAAAAAAATATTACTCAATATAAACAATAGCAATGACTAAACAAGAATTACTGGCAAATATTCGCAGTAAAAATTCCTTCCTCTGTGTAGGCTTGGATACCGACATAAATAAAATACCCGCTTTTTTATTGGATGAGCAGGATCCTATTTTAGCCTTCAACAAGGCAATAGTAGATGCTACTGCCGATTATTGTGTAGCCTACAAGCCCAATTTAGCATTCTATGAGAGCCAAGGAGCCAAAGGAATTGTTTCTCTTGAAAAGACAGTGGAATATATACGCACAAATTATCCCGACCAGTTTATCATTGCCGATGCTAAGCGAGGAGATATAGGCAACACCTCAGAAATGTATGCAAGGGCTATTTTTGATTACTCTGATTTTGATGCAGTCACTGTAGCCCCCTATATGGGAGAAGATAGCGTAAAGCCATTTTTAATTTATCCCAACAAATGGGTTATTTTGCTTGCCCTTACTTCCAACAAGGGCTCTTCGGATTTTCAATTGACAGAAGACAAAAACGGGGAAAGGCTTTTTGAGAAAGTCCTTAAAACATCCCAAAAATGGGCCTCCGACCAGCAGATGATGTATGTGGTAGGAGCAACTCAGGGGAGTATGTTTAGTGAAATACGCAAACATGCGCCACACCACTTCTTATTAGTGCCTGGAGTGGGAGCGCAGGGAGGTAGCTTAAAGGAGGTAGTGAAATATGGAATGAATGAGGAGTGCGGACTGCTGGTCAACTCTTCTCGCCAAATATTGTATGCCGATGCCAGTAAAAATTTTGCCTTCGCAGCCCAAGAAGAAGCGATAAAAATACAAGAAGAAATGAAAATGTATTTGTTAGAATGGAACAAAACCGCAAAATAATAAATGATCCCGTTTTTGGATTTATCTCCATTCCCAGCGGTTTTATTTACCAAATACTCAGTCACCCCTACATGCAAAGGCTCAACCGGATTAAACAACTAGGCCTTGCCTCTTTGGTATACCCTGGAGCTCAGCATAGTCGCCTGCACCACTCCCTAGGAGCTATGCACTTGATGGATGAGGCAATTAAGCAATTGCGATTAAAAGGGCAGCACATCAGCAAAGAAGAAGAAGAGGCAGCACTTGCCTGCATATTGATGCACGATATAGGTCATGGCCCGTTTTCTCATAGCTTGGAAAGCACCATCATGCCAGGACTCACTCACGAAGAAATATCGCTGCTATTGATGCAGGAGATGAATAAATCACTAAATGGACGCTTAGATACCTGCATTAGGATTTTCAAAAACGAATATCCAAAAAAATTCCTCCACCAGCTGGTAAGTGGTCAATTAGACATGGATAGATTGGATTATCTGCGCCGCGACAGTTTTTTTACTGGAGTAACAGAGGGAAATATAGGCTCAGCACGCATCATTAAAATGCTTAATGTGCACCAAGATAAGTTGGTAATCGAAGCCAAGGGAATTTATTCTATAGAAACCTTCCTAATGGCCAGGCGATTGATGTATTGGCAGGTATATTTACATAAAACATGTATTGCCGCCGAAAAAATGCTCTTAAATATTTTCAGAAGAGCAAAAGAACTTGCCGCCGAAAAAAAGATACTCTTTGCATCGCCCGCCTTGCATTATTTTTTATACCTACAAACAGGCGAATTGGACATGCGAAGCAATAAAATTGCCCTAAACCATTTCATTGATATTGACGATAATGACATATGGTCGGCAATAAAAGTATGGAAAAATAATCCGGACAAGATCCTTTCCATACTAAGTACTGCATTCATTAACAGAGACTTGTTTAAGATTGAAATCAGTTCGCAGCCTTTCCTTGAAACTAAAAAAGAAGAAATTAAAAAAAATATTGTAGAGCACTTAGCAATAAGCAAGAGCGAAGCAGATTACTTCTTTTACTCAGACGAAATATCTACAAATATGTACAATGAAGCCGACGACAATATCTCCATTATGTACAAAAATGGGCAGGTTGTAGACATCTCTGAGGCATCCTATATGTTCAATATTGAGCTTTTGTCAAAAAAAATAAAGAAGTATTACCACTGCTTTTTGCGGTATTCAAAATAATTTGCGAACTTTGTCCGCTATTTATATTTATAATTAAGAAAGAATGGAGCTAAACGCAAAACAAATTGCAGATATTCTCGAGGGTACAATTGAGGGAGATGCTGATGTTAAGGTAAATAATTTTTCTAAAATTGAAGAAGGAAAGCCTGGCACTCTGACCTTTCTGGCGAATCTAAAATATATCAACTATATATACGATACCAAGGCAAGCATCGCATTGGTCGACAAAGATTTTAAAGGAGAAAAGGAGCTTCCCCCTAGTCTCACCCTTATAAGGGTGGAGAATACTTATGCCGCTTTAGCGATACTGCTCAAGATGGTGGAAAATAAGAAAGTACGCAAACAAGGAGTTCACCCCAAAGCCTTTGTATGTGAGTCTACAACAATAGGGCATCAAGAAATATACATTGGCCCCTTGGCATACATTGGCGAAAATGTGTCCCTAGGCGAAAATGTGTCCATTTATCCACAGGCATATATTGGAGATAATGTAAGCATTGGCGACAACACAATAATTTATTCTGGGGCAAAGATATACGACAACTGCTCCATAGGCAAAAATTGTATAATCCATGCAGGGGCAGTCATAGGCTCCGACGGATTCGGATTTGTGATGGAAAATGGGAAGTACAATAAAATTTCGCAAATAGGCAATGTTGTTATAGAAGATGATGTAGAGATTGGCGCAAACACCACCATAGATAGGGCTGTAATAGACTCTACAATAATACATAAGGGTGTAAAGCTCGACAATTTGGTAATGATTGCACACAATGTAGAAGTAGGCGAACATACTGCTATGGCAGCACAGGTAGGTATTTCAGGATCCACAAAGGTAGGAAGCTACTGCATGCTTGGCGGACAAGTAGGGCTTGCAGGGCACATAAAAATAGGAAACAAGGTAAATATTGGGGCGCAGTCTGGAATCGTTAGCAACATTGGCGACGACAGAAATATAATTGGAAGCCCCGCAATAGATGTCAAGAATTTTTTTCGCTCGAGCATAGTTTTTCCCAAGCTACCCGACATGTACAAGGAGATAGCCCAACTACATAAAGAAATAGAACTACTAAAAAAGAAATAAACAATAAAGAATGCTAATGCAACTCACACTGAAAGAGAGTTTTTCCTTAGAGGGAAAAGGTCTTCACACAGGATTGAATATCAAAATAAAGTTCAATCCAGCTCCCGAGGATCACGGATACAAAATCAAGCGTATAGATGTTGATGGCCAGCCTATAATTGAGGCCTTGGCAGAAAATGTGGTAGCTACCCAAAGAGGAACAGTATTGGCCAAAAATGGAGTGCAAGTAGGAACAGTAGAGCATGCCATGGCAGCCTTGTATGCCGCCCAAATTGACAACTGTCTTATCGAGGTAGATGCTCCCGAATTTCCAATTCTTGATGGCAGTGCCATCAAATATATTGAGGCCATAGAAAAGGTAGGCACCATAGAGCAGGCACGAGAAAAAAATTACTACGTCATAAAGAAGAAAATGGAGATTAAGGATGAGGCAACGGGTGCAAGCATCTTGGTGCTTCCCGACGATAAATTGTCTGTCAATGCCATGATTTCTTTTGAGTCTTTATTTTTAGAAAGTCAGTACGCTGTATTAAATGATCTGAGCGACTTCAAAAAAGAAATTGCCGCAAGCCGCACCTTTGTTTTTGTCAGAGATATAGAGCCTCTTTTAGAAAACAACCTCATCAAGGGGGGCGATTTAGACAATGCCATAGTTATCTATGAGCACCAAATAAGCCAAGAGCGATTTGATCAATTGGCAGATAAGATGTGTGTAGAACACAAAGACGCTAGCCAATTGGGATATATTATGAATAAGCCTCTGAGCTTTCCCAATGAGCCTGCAAGGCATAAACTCCTCGACGTTTTGGGAGATATTGCACTTATAGGTCGCCCAATATTAGGTCATATCATAGCAACTTGTCCGGGGCACAAGATAAACAACCAGTTTGCAAGAGCGCTGCGCAAAGAAATAAAGCTCACCGATGTGCAAGCCCCCAGATACGACCCAAGCAAGCCTCCAGTAATGGATATTAAGCGTATAAAAGAATTATTGCCCCATCGCTACCCCTTTCTTCTTGTAGAAAAAGTGTTGGAAATAGGCACCAACCACATTGTTGGACTCAAGAGCGTATCTGTCAACGAGCCATTTTTTCAAGGACATTTCCCCGAAGAGCCCGTAATGCCTGGAGTCCTATTGGTAGAATCCATGGCGCAAACAGGGGGGCTTATACTCTTAAGTCAAGTAGACGAGCCGCATCGTTATTCTACGTATTTCTTAAAAATAGACAAGGTAAAATTCCGTCAAAAAGTAGTCCCTGGCGACACCCTTATATTTCATCTGCACTATCTCTCTGAAGTTCGCAGAGGCATAGCCAACATGAAAGGCTACGTTTTTGTGGCCGACAAAGTTGTCTGCGAAGCCGAATTTATGGCACAAATAGTCAAAAACAAATAAAAATTTATGTCAAACAAACCCTTATATTCACTCCATCCCGAAGCAATCATAGGCAGCAATGTTGTTATTGGAGCTTTTGCTACAATAGCCAAAAATGTCGTTATTGGCGACAATACAATTATCCATCCCCACGCTGTCATCATGGATGGTGCTCGTATAGGGACTAATTGCGAGATTTATCCCGGCGCGGTGATTGCTGGAAAGCCCCAAGACCTTAAGTTTAATGGGGAGGAAACTATTTGTGAAATAGGAAACTATACAACCATACGTGAATGTGTAACTATAAATAGGGGCACAATAGCCAAGGGAAAAACTATTGTAGGAAACCACTGCCTTATAATGGCGTATGTGCATATTGCTCACGATTGTAAGCTCAATGATTATGTGATAGTAGGAAATGCCTCCCAATTAGCAGGGGAGGTCGAAGTCGATGACTATGCCATCTTGAGTGGTGCCGTACTCGTGCATCAATTTACTCGCATAGGCAAGCATGTGATGATTCAGGGAGGCTCCCGCCTTGGCAAAGATGTTCCTCCCTATATCACTGCAGGACGCGACCCCATCTCCTATTCGGGAGTCAATGTTGTAGGGCTGCGAAGACGAGGATTTTCTAACGACCAGATTGGAAATATTCAGGAAATATTTCGCATCCTATACCAATCGGGACTGAATAACTCCGAAGCTGTAAAACAAATAGAGGCCAAAATACCCGATTCCGAAGATAAAGAAATAGTTCTTTCTTTTATACGAGAATCTCAGAGAGGAATTATTAGAGGCTACCTAGAATAGATCGCATAGAATTATAAAATACAAAAATTAAACTCCTAATTATTTCTCATGTTATATAGATTTTTACTCCTGTCGGATGAGGTTGATAGCTTCAAACGCGAAATAAAAATTAGCTCAGAAGCCTCCTTTTTAGAGTTTCAGGATGCTATCTTGGACTCAGTAAATTATACCAAAGACCAGATGACGTCCTTTTTTATCTGCAATGATGATTGGAGCAAGGGAACTGAAATAAGCCTTATAGAAATGGATACTAGCTATGAAGTAGACAACTATGTAATGGAAGATACCACCTTAAGTCAGCTCGTTGACGAAGAAGGGCAAAAGCTCCTCTTTGTATTTGAATACATCAGCGAGCGCGCTTTTTTTATGGAACTCCGAGAAATTGTCATAGGCAACAAACAAACAAAGGCATTGTGCTCTTTGTCTTTAAATAACCCACCAGCACAAATTTCTTCCGAAAACTATTTTGACAACAGCCCCACAACATCCTCTACCCTTGAAGAGAATTTTTATGGAGATGAGGAGTTCGATATGGATGAGTTGGACAAAGAGGGCTTTGATGGACTCGACGAAATTAGTTCTGGAGAATACGAAGAGAGTCTATAAGTGAGTACGCTAATTGTTTTGCTTGGACCCACGGGAGTTGGAAAAACAAACTTAAGCCTCAGGCTGGCACGCGAACTGGGCTCTCCCATCATTTCTTGCGACTCTCGTCAGCTCTACCAAGGAATATCTATAGGAACTGCCGCCCCTACAAAAGAAGAGTTGGAACTCGTAAAGCACTATTTTGTTGGAACATTGAAACTTGAAGACTATTACAATGCCAGCCAATTTGAAGAAGAGGTAATCTCCCTGCTTTCCGAACTTCACAAAGAGCAAGCTCAAGTAATCATGACCGGTGGGTCTATGATGTATATTGATGCCGTATGCCAGGGTATAGACGACTTGCCTACAATAGACCCACAACTAAGGATCGAATTGCTGGAGCTATACCAAGAAGAAGGACTAGAGCCCATAAGAAATCAGCTCAAAATACTTGATCCTATTTTTTACAAAAAAGTTGATCTTTCCAACTATAAAAGAGTAATACACGGACTCGAAGTATGCCTTATGACTGGGAAACCTTACTCCTCTTTTCTTAAAAAAACAAAGAAGCAACGGCCATTTAAGATCATAAAGATAGGACTAACAAGAGATCGCGAAGAACTATACCAAAGGATTAATTTGAGAGTGGACTCTATGATGGAAAATGGGCTACTAGAAGAGGCGCAACATGTTTATCCCTTTAGAAACCTAAATTCCCTAAATACAGTAGGATACAAAGAACTTTTCAAATACCTTGATGGAGAGTACACTCTTGAGTTTGCCCTCGAAAAAATAAGGCAAAACACACGTATTTATTCTAGGAAACAAATGTCATGGTTCAATAAAGACCCAGAAATACAGTGGTTTCATCCTAATCAAGAGGATGAAATTAGACATTTTATAGGCTTACTAAAAGGAAAAAAATAATTAATTTAGCGCACATATCTCGTGCTTGCTTTCAGTGATATTTTTGTCGTCGCTACTAAAATTAATTGCTACCAGATGTATGGGTTTCCCTAGGCTGGCATATTTATCTGCATAGCCGCGGGTTTTTGTCTGATCCATCGCTATTTCTGCCGATTCGTTGTGCTTAAATTCAAATATAAATACCGCCTTATAGCTTTCGCATACTGCATCTATACGCCCTTTGTTGGTGTGCATCTCTGCATTGAAACGGTAGGGCAGCAAATGAAAGATACAATAAAAAACGGTGTGGTAGTAGGCCTCTGTCGATGCCTTATTATTCAAATCATAGGGTATGCTGGCATAAAAAGATTGGAGCTCTTGGATCAGGTCATCAATATTTTCGCTGTCTAAGTGTTTCTTAAACCTATCTAAAAGATCGGTAGTGTCGGGCAGGGAGTCTGTAGAATATGCTGTGAGTATATGTGTCAAAAATGCTTCTTCAACTTCTACATTAGGAAAATCAAATTGATACCGCATGCGACCATCTATTATCTCTGCATTGTCGATGGTGAGGTAGCCCGTTTGTATGAGCAGGGGCATTAGTTGCAGCTTGCTTATATCGAAGGCATCGAAATATATACTTTCTACCCTGCGACTTAGCATCTCTGTCAGATCTAGGGATTGCTCCTTGGCGAGTTTCATCAATAGACTTGGCGTGCCGGTGGCAAACCAGTAGTTTTTGAATTTGCCTTTGTTCTTTAGAAACATTCCAAAGGATACGGGATTGTATACCGTAGAAGCATTTTCATCAAACTTATAACCATTATAAAACAATTTTATTTCTGCCATAAAATCCTCCTTTACTAAGCCTTGCTCTGCAACAATCTTGTCGAGATAGGGCGTGAAGTTATCTTCCAATTCTTCCTGTGTATAGCCCAGCATGCAGGCATACTGCGAATCCATGGTGATGTCGTAGAGGTTGTTGAGCTTAGAAAATATGCTCACCTTGGCGAATTTGGCAACGCCCGTCATCAGCACAAATCGCAGATATGGGTCGGACGCTTTAACCACGGCATAGAAGTTTTCCATCAATATGCGCACCTCCTCTAAGTGAGGCATGCCAAAATTGTCGGTCAGTGGCTTGTCGTATTCGTCAATAAGCAGCACCACTTTGCCCATCTTATAAGCCTTATTGATAAGCTCTTGAAATAGATGCGGAGCATAAATAGCCTCGCTTAATATAATATTTAGATCCTCGGCAAGAATATGCAACAAATTATTTAAAGATTCATTCAATATTTCCCTAGTCTCAGTTGCCACCCTGCCCATGTCTAAGTGAATGACTGGATATTCTTTCCAATCGTAATCTAAGTGCTCTATTTTGAGTCCTTTGAAAAGCTCTCTCTTGCCCTGAAATACAGCCTTGAGTGTGGAGATGGTAAGGGATTTGCCAAAGCGTCGAGGGCGAGAGAGGAAGAAGTAATCTGTGTCGCCAGTCAACATCTCGTGTATAAAATCAGTCTTGTCTACATATAGAGAGTTTCTGCTAATCAAATCTTCAAAGGAGTAAATATCTGTAGCTATTCGCTTAAGTTTGGCTTCCATCGTTTTTTATTACAAAGATATGAAAAAAAATGATGCCTCAACTATTCTTGGGGTTTACGCCCCCAAGCTGGCATGTATTATGATACTCACCTAAAACGATATAGGGACAAAATGAGGCCATAAACCCTCATGCAAGCTCCAAATTGCAATCCTAAAGCCTCATATTTCCCCCCACTTTTATACAATCAATAAAAGGTCTAATAACCAATATTTTAGACTTTGTGATAACTTGTTAATAACTTAATGATAAGTATTTTGTGGTTTAAAGTGGGGGGAAGTGGAGAAATTACTACTTTTACAGTGAATTATTATACTCTATGGTAAAAATGAATATATTTTTAGGCAATATTGATGCAAAAGTGGACATTAAAGGGCGGAGTTTTATCCCCGCCCCCTTCCGCAAAATTCTCCAAGAAACTGGAGATAAGCGTCTTGTTTTGCGTAAAGATACTTTTCAAGACTGCCTAGTGCTATATCCCGAAAGTGTGTGGAACGAAGAGCTGCTAGCAATGCGAACCAAACTAAATAAATGGGATGCCGCCCAACAGCAGCTGTATAGGCAATTTATTTTGGACACAGAAATCGTGGAAAAAGATAGTAGCGGGCGCATTCTAATTCCCAAAAGATATTTATTAATGGCAAATATAAGCAATGAGCTGCGTTTTGTTGGCATGGATTTCACTATAGAAATATGGTCCAAACAAAACTTAGAAAAATCCTTGCTCAATAATTCTGAATTTATTAATGGCATACAAAAATGGATGAAATAAAAACATATCATGTTCCTGTCCTACTACAAGAATCTATTGATGGACTAAACATACAAGCAGACGGCTCGTATGTAGATCTTACCTTTGGCGGTGGCGGACACTCACAAGCCATACTGGAGAATTTAGGAGCGGAAGGAAAACTCTATGGTTTTGATCAAGATGCAGATGCAGAAGCAAATATACCCAAGGACAAACGCTTTACTTTTGTTAGAGGTAATTTTCGCTTTCTGTCAAATTTTATGGACTGGCACAATCAAAAAAATGTTGGCGGTATTCTTGCCGATTTGGGAGTTTCGTCACACCACTTTGACGACAAAACAAGAGGCTTTTCTTTTCGATTCGATGCAGCACTCGACATGCGAATGAACAAAAGAGCTGGCCGCACAGCTTCCGAAATATTAAATACAGCCAGTGAAGAAGAAATAGCACAAATCTTATTCCAATATGGAGAATTAAGAAATGCAAAAGAAATAGCCTCTCTCATAGCAAGGAGCAGAAAAAAAGCGCCCATAAACACCACCAACGATTTTTTGGAGGTTCTAAAGCCCCTATTTGGAATAGATAAAGGAAAAAAATCCTTGGCGCAAGCTTTCCAGGCTCTCCGAATTGAGGTCAATGGCGAAATGGAAGTCCTTAAAGAAATGCTTACACAAGCCTTGGAGGTCTTAGAGCCTAGCGGAAGGTTGGTTGTTATCACCTATCACTCCCTAGAAGATAGATTGGTGAAAAATTTCTTTAAAACGGGTAATTTCGAGGGGAAAGTAGACAAAGATTTTTTTGGAAATATATCTACCCCCTTCTCTCTGATAAATAATAAGGTAATTACCCCCAGCGAAAAAGAAATGATCAGTAATTCAAGATCAAGAAGTGCCAAATTGAGAATCGCTCAGAAAAAATAAAAATGGAGAAGAAAAAAAATCCCTTTTCCAACATCCTTGGGGGAGGAATCCTAAAGGAAGACTTTATAGTTAAGCAATCTAAATTGCTTATATTAATAGTGATATTTGCCATTTTTTTCATAAGTAATCGCTATGACTGCTTAAAAAAAATTACTGAAATAGAGACCTTAGAGAGAGACCTTAGAGATATAAAATATGAAAACTTGGTTATCTCAACAAAACTAACAAAAAATAGTAGGCAATCTCAAGTAGAAGCCTTGCTCGAAAGGGAAGGAATAAATCTGAAGGCCTCAAAAACGCCTGCATACGAAATAAAAAAATAATAAGTGCTATACGAAAACAAAAAAATACGATACAACAGCATTCAGAGGAGATATTTCTTTGTAGCGGTTTGCTTCGCTCTTTTTGTAATTGTTATTTTAATACAGGCAATAAACATATCCTTTGTAGAAGGTGATGTGTGGAGAAAAAGAGGAGCGGCACTCACAAAGCCCAATATTGAAGTGCTTCCTACAAGAGGAAATATATTTGCATCCGACGGGCGACTAATGGCAACAAGCGAAACAAACTATCGCCTATACATTGACTTTTGGGCCGATGGACTAAAAAAAGATACTCTCATGAAGTACCTTGAGCCTTTGTCGGTTCAATTAAATAAAAAATTTCCCGAAAGAACAAGCCAGCAACACCGCAACCATATACTTAAAGGATGGAATATGAGGATTCAAGAAACAAAGCTAATTGCAAGTGGAAAGAAGGTACGCAAAAAAAGTCGCGAATATAGACTGCTCGATAGAGAACTTAATTACCTCGAACTAAAAGAGGTGAGAACAATGCCTTTTCTTAAGCAAAATAAAAATCGATCGGGACTAATTACCAAAGAACTCCGAAAACGAACCAAACCCTTTGGAACTCTTGCTTCCCGAACAATTGGAGATATATATGGAACTTATGAAAAAGGAGGGAAAAATGGGCTCGAAATGGAATACAACGACTTACTTAAAGGAATACCAGGAACGAGCACCCGCAGAAAAATAAATGGTAGAATAATTAATGTAATTGACGTAGAGCCAATTCACGGCAAAGATATTATTTCTACAATAGATATAGATATACAAGACATCACAGAAAAAGCTCTCCTAAAAAAATTGAAGGAAATAGATGCTGAGTCTGGAACCTCTGTAATTATGGAAGTCGCAACCGGCGAAATAAAAGCAATTACAAACATGCAGCGTATAGGGGATGGCAATTGGAGAGAAACAAAAAACCATGCCGTAGCCGACGAAACAGAGCCCGGATCTACATTCAAAGTAGCCTCAATGATGGTAGCCCTCGAAGATGGCATGGTAAAACCAAGCGATATTGTAGAAACTGGCAATGGCATTTTTTTCTATGCTGGAACAAAAATGACCGACCATAATTGGAATAAGGGAGGATACCAGAACCTAAGCGCAGAACAAGTAATATGGAACTCTTCAAACATAGGAATAGCCAAAATAATACTGAGATCATACGAAGATAATCCCTCGAAATTTATTGAAGGACTGCATCGTATGGGTCTCAATATAGACTTAAAACTGGAAATCCCAGGAGCTGGTCATCCATATATAAAATCGCCAAAAGACAAGGCCTCGCAGTGGTCGCGCACATCACTTCCATGGATGACTTTTGGATACGAGCTCACAATCCCCCCAATATATACCCTCACATTTTTTAATGCAATTGCCAATAAAGGAAAAATGCTTAGACCCTTCTTTGTCAAAGAAATAAAATATAATTTAAAAACAGAAGAAACAAGGAAACCTGAAGTCGTAGTAGAACAAATATGCTCCCCAAAAACACTGGAGGCAATAAAAAGTATGCTGGAGGGCGTTGTGGAATATGGTACTGGCAAAGATGTAAAATCAAATTATATAAATATTGCAGGAAAAACAGGAACAGCGCAAATTTCCCAAGGATCATTAGGATATAGAAGCGGTGGTAGAAGTCATCAGGTATCTTTTTGCGGCTACTTTCCTGCAGAAAATCCCAAATACAGCTGCATTACCGTAATTAGAAAACCTCGATTTGGAGTCCTTAGCGGAGGGGCCATGGCAGGAGGGGTGGTCAAACAAATTGCAGAAGAAGTAAATGCTAGGTTCTTTCTGCAAAAACCCAGCGACTACCCACTACAAGAAACAAGAAACCCCAAAACACCCACAGTAAAAAATGGTCTCGCAGATCAAACTGAATTTGTATTGGATAAAATAAATCTTGATTACAAAAAAGAGGGCAAACAGCAATGGGCAAAAATAAGTACTGCTAAAGAAATAATAATACTGAATAATCTCTCTGTAAAAGAAAATATAGTGCCCAGCGTCCTTGGAATGGGGGTAAAGGATGCCATATATTTATTAGAGAGTAGTGGGCTGATAGTGAGATTGAGCGGCAGAGGAAAAGTCGTTTCCCAGTCAATTGATGCTGGATCTAAAATAGTACCGGGGAAAATCATTACAATAAAATTAATGTGAAATTATGATGCAACTAAAAAAGCTGGTTCAAGACCTACAAATAAATATGCCTAGGGTGGAAGACATAGAAATAAATGGCATTCAGGCTGATTCTCGCAAAATAGTTTCAGGATTTCTTTTTATTGCAGTAAGAGGAAGCCTTAGCGATGGACATCAATTTATTGATATGGCGATAGAAAATGGGGCCATAGCCATTGTTTGTGAAATATTGCCTGAAAATTGTCTCCCACAAATAACTTATATACAGGTAAAAGATAGCGAACACGCTTTGGGAATAATTGCCTCAAGCTGGAATGGCAATCCTTCTGAAAAAATGCAAGTCATAGGCATTACTGGCACCAACGGAAAGACAAGCATCGCCACACTGCTATACCAAACTTTCACCAAGCTAGGGCATTCCACAGGACTTATTTCTACTGTATGCAACTATATAAAGGATAAAGAAATTCCCGCGACACACACCACGCCCGACCCAATATCCCTAAACGACCTTTTGGCACAGATGCTTGAGCAGGGCTGTGAATACGTTTTTATGGAAGTTAGTTCGCATGCCATTGCTCAAAAAAGAATCAGTGGATTGCATTTCAGAGCTGGTATATTCTCCAATCTAACTCGCGATCACCTCGATTATCACCTTACTTTCGATGCTTACCGCGATGCCAAAAAAGCTTTTTTTGATGCCCTACCAAAATCGGCTTTTGCCCTCGTCAATACTGACGATAGAAATGGAAGTTTCATGCTGCAAAACACCAGGGCATCCAAACATTCGTATTCTCTACTAAACTTGGCTGACTTCAAAAGTAAAATAGTGGAAACCCATTTCGACGGAACCCTCATGCTCATTAATGGCAGGGAGATAAACACCCAATTTGTAGGCCGGTTTAACGCATATAATATATTGGCAGTATACGGCACAGCAGTGCTTCTTGGGGCTAATTCAGAGGATGTATTGCTGGCATTAAGCTCTTTGAAATCTGTTGCTGGTCGCTTTCAAACCTTTCAATCTCCACACGCCTACACGGCAATTGTTGATTATGCCCATACCCCTGACGCCCTAAAGAATGTGCTTACTGCCATCCATGAAGTTTTAGAGGGAAATGCAAAAATTATTACCGTGCTGGGATGCGGAGGCAATAGAGACCGGGGCAAAAGGCCTTTGATGGCTCAGGAAGCTTGCAGGCTAAGCGATCAGATAATAATCACTTCCGATAATCCCCGATTTGAAGAGGCCCAAGAAATAATAAATGATATGATGGAGGGAATTGGCATAGCAGATAAGAAAAAAACATTGTCTATAATAGATAGAAAGGAGGCAATAAAAACAGCTTGCCTGCTAGCAAATACGGGCGATGTTGTGCTAGTTGCTGGAAAAGGCCATGAAGATTATCAAGAAATAAAAGGAAAAAAAAATCATTTTAGTGACAAAGCGGTTCTTCTCGAAATATTCCAAAATTTATTGTTGTAAACAATTATTATTAGTAATAAATTTCTCATTTAAAATAGCATTTTTCAATTAATTTTTCAGTGATTTAATTCTTACCAATTTATGCTTTACTATCTTTTTAATTATCTCGACCAATTCAATCTTCCAGGAGCTGGAATTTTCAAATACATATCTTTCAGATCTGCAATGGCTCTGATATTTTCCCTTCTGATAGCAACCATCATAGGCCGACGCATTATTGAGAAGCTACAGATGCTGCAAATAGGAGAAACCGTACGCGACCTTGGGCTAGAGGGGCTAAATAGCAAGAGGGGAACGCCAACCATGGGAGGAATAATCATCATTATATCTATCTTAGTGCCAGTATTACTATTCGCCAAACTAGAGAATCTATACATAATGCTGATGATTTTTTCTACCATCTGGCTAGGCTGCATAGGTTTTTTGGACGACTACATAAAGGTAATAAAAAAAAATAAGGATGGATTGAAAGGGAAATTCAAAATAATGGGGCAGGCAGGGCTAGGGCTCATCGTAGGACTTACCTTATATCTTAGTCCTGAGGCTGTAATACGCGAAAATAATGAGATAAGAAAAGGTGACGTAATAACAAGGGTGGTACATAGCAATGCAGTGAAATCAACCAAAACAACCATTCCCTTTGTTAAAAACAACAACTTCGACTACCAGACATTGGCAAATAGCTTTGGCGAAAACAAGGAGGCCGTTTCTTGGATAATCTTTATTATTGCCGCCATATTTATCATTACCGCCACGTCCAATGGAGCCAATCTCACCGACGGACTCGACGGACTTGCCGCAGGAAGTGCTGCAATCATGGGGCTCACCCTAGGCATATTGGCATACGTATCCAGCCATTTTCAGATGGCATCCTACCTCAATATAATGTATATTCCTGGTGTTCAGGAGTTGGCTGTTTTTGCCTCTGCCTTTTTTGGCGCCACCATAGGTTTTCTTTGGTACAATTCCTACCCTGCCCAAGTGTTTATGGGCGACACAGGCTCCCTTACTATTGGCGGAATAATTGCCGTTTTCGCAATTATAATCCACAAAGAGCTCTTATTACCTATCTTATGTGGCGTTTTCTTCCTAGAAAGTCTTTCCGTAATCATGCAGGTAGGCTACTTCAAATATACCAAAAAACGCTTTGGCAGTGGCAAAAGAATATTTAAAATGACTCCCCTACACCATCATTTTCAGAAAATGGGAAACTCTGGCATAAGTGCTATCATACAAAAACCCATCAATGCCATTCCTGAATCAAAGATAGTAGTCCGATTTTGGCTTATTGGAATTATTTTGGCCGTACTCACTATTGCAACCCTCAAAATGCGCTAATGATGGATACTAATATCAAACGAATAGTAATTCTCGGTGCTGGCGAAAGTGGTGCTGGCGCGGCTGTGCTGGCTGTAAAAGAAAAATTTGAAGTCTTTGTATCGGATGCCTCAAATATTAAGGAAAATTATAAAACAGTGCTCAATAAATATGCAATAAAATGGGAAGAGGGCAAGCATACGGAGGGACTCATACTCAATGCCGACATGGTGATTAAGAGCCCCGGAATATCCGATAATGTTCCAATCATTCAGAAGCTAAAAGCACTTAACAAGCCCATCATCTCCGAGATAGAATTTGCAGCAAAATATACGCAGGCTACAAAGATTGCTATCACTGGAAGCAATGGCAAGACAAGCACTACCTTGTTGATCTATCATATTCTTAAAAATGCTGGCCTAAATGTGGGCTTGGCGGGCAATGTGGGCGATAGCTTTGCTATGCAAGTTGCCGAAAATAATTTTGACTACTTTGTTATCGAACTCAGTAGCTTCCAATTAGACAACATGTACGACTTCAAGGCTGAGATTGCCATATTGCTCAATATTACTCCCGATCATCTCGATAGATACCAATATCAGATGCAAAAGTATGTAGATGCAAAAATGCGCATAACGCAAAATCAAGGTCCCAAAGATGCACTAATCTTTTGGAACGATGATCCTATTATCAAAAGCGAAATAGAAAAAATACAAGCCAAAGCCCAATTATTTCCATTTGCCCTATCCAAGGGCAAAAACATAGCGGCATACACAGAGGATAAACAAATAATTATAAAAACAAACAAAGATATATTTACAATGGAAGAAGATATGACTGCCTTAACAGGCACACACAACCTATATAATTCCCTAGCTGCTGGTCTGGCTGCCAAATTGGCAGACATAAAGAATGAAAGTATCAGGCAATCATTGAGTGACTTCAAAGGAGTGGAGCATAGGCTAGAAAAAGTAGCCCGAATAAAAGGTGTTGATTATATCAACGACTCCAAAGCCACCAATGTAAACTCTTGCTGGTATGCTCTACAAAGCATACAAACCAAGATAATTCTTATTCTAGGAGGAGTAGACAAGGGTAATAATTATACAGAAATAGAATCTTTAGTAAAAGAAAAATGCAGCTGTCTTATATTTATGGGTAAAGACAATAGCACGCTTCATGATTTTTTTGATGCAAAAATAGACCAAATAATTGATGTCAAATCTATGCAAGAGGCTGTAAATACTGCTTACAAAATTGCCCAACAAGGAGAAACGGTGCTGCTTTCGCCTTGCTGCGCCAGCTTTGACTTATTTGAAAATTATGAAGATAGAGGTAGCCAATTCAAAAATCTTGTTCGCCACCTCTAAAAATATGTGTCGCTAAGATAAATATTAACTTAGAAAAAAACAATTAGCAATTATTTTTACAATGGATTTTATTAATAGAATATTTAGAGGAGATAGGGTGATATGGATGATTTTCATGTTGCTATGCCTTATTTCTATTGTTGAAGTCTATAGTGCTACAAGTACCTTGGCATATAGACGCAACTATTGGGAACCCATCATGAGGCATTCGTCCTTTTTGCTGGCAGGAGCTGGGCTTGTGTTATTATTTCATAGCATAAAGCCAAAATATTTATCTATACTTGGACTTTGTCTTCCCCTGACTTGGATATTGCTGGGGGTGACCAAATTTTTCGGCACAAAAGTGAATGGCGCCGATCGCTGGCTTTCAATTGCGGGAATTTCTTTTCAGCCCTCAGAATTTGCTAAGTTAAGCCTCATTATTTTGACTGCGTTTTTGCTCTCCAGAAGAAAAGATGATCCCAAGGATACGACCTTCAAACGGATTATGTGGGCTGCCATACCCACTTGTGGGATTATTTTTATAGATAACTTCTCTACTGCCGCAATGCTTTTTGGCATCATATTCTTAATGATGTTTATAGGACAAATCCCTTGGAATAAACTTGCCAAAGTAGTCCTTTACCTCACCCTCTCCCTCTCAATTCTGATAGCAAGTTTAGTCTTCCTATCCAGCGACACTATTGAAAAAGTATTTCATAGAGGAGTAACATGGAAGGAAAGGATAAAAGATTATACCTACAAAGACAATGTAGCCAACGAAGCAGAGTTTATAATCAACGACGACAACTACCAAGTATCACACGCCAAAATAGCCATCGCTAGAGGGGGAGTCCTTGGCAAACTCCCCGGCAATAGTCAGCAAAGAGATTTCCTTCCTCAAGCATATTCCGATTTTATTTTTGCAATTATTATTGAAGAGCTTGGACTAATGGGAGGTGCCTTAGTTCTTTCCTTATACATCATGCTCTTTATTCGTTCAGGAATGATAGCCAAAAGATGTGATAAAAAATTTTCCAAGTTTCTCGTCATTGGATGTGCTCTACTCATCGTTTGCCAGGCCCTAGCAAATATGGCTGTAGCCGTAAATCTAATTCCGGTCACAGGGCAGCCCTTGCCCCTCATAAGTAGGGGGGGGACTTCTACAGTCGTCACCTGCATATATATTGGCATAATCTTAAGTGTTAGCCGCTTTGAAAATCCTAAAGGAATAAAAGAGGAAGAGGATTTTGCTAGGGAAATAGAAACCCAAGACAATGCAGACCTAGATATAGAAAATGAGCCTATAGCATAATGAAATGATGCAAAGAAAAAATATTAAAGTGCTCATAAGTGGCGGTGGAACAGGTGGACATATATTTCCTGCAATTGCAATTGCAAATGCCATAAAAAGCCGATACCCCAAGGTAGACATCCTCTTTGTTGGGGCAGACAACAGGATGGAAATGGAAAAAGTTCCTGCTGCAGGCTACCCTATTATTGGGCTGCCAGTAGCTGGCTTTGATAGAAGAAAAATGTGGAAAAATGTGGCAGTAATTATAAAGTTAATAAAAAGTATACTGAAATCCTACAAAATAATTAAAAATTATAGGCCCGATATTGCAATTGGAGTAGGCGGATATGCTAGTGGCCCAAGCCTGCGAACGGCTGCAGCTATGGGTGTGCCTTGCCTCATTCAAGAGCAAAATTCTTATGCTGGCGTAAGCAACAAGCTATTGGCAAAAAAAGCCCAAATTATCTGCGTTGCTTATGAAGGAATGGACAAATTTTTCCCAAAACAAAAAATTGTCGTTACTGGAAATCCCATCAGGCAGGACTTAACAGCCTCTATTGTCAATAAAGAGGAGGCTTATGCTTTTTTCAAACTAGACCCAAACAAAAAAACCATCCTCATTATTGGAGGAAGCCTGGGTGCTGCTACCATCAACAAAAGTATTATGGCAGGCATACATAAAATTATAGACTCCAACATACAAGTAATCTGGCAATCTGGCAAATTTTATTTTCACGAAGCCCAGCAATCGCTAAGTCAATATGCGCAAGCGCCCATTGTTTTAAGCGAATTTATTTCCCGTATGGATCTTGCTTATGCCGTGGCGGATTTAGTTGTTTCAAGGGCTGGAGCCAGCTCCATAAGTGAACTTTGCTGCCTCCAAAAGCCTTGCGTGCTTGTGCCCTCGCCCAATGTAGCCGAAGATCACCAAACGATGAATGCCCTGGCTTTGGTAAAGAAAGGCGCTGCAATCTTGATAAAAGATAAGGATGCTATAAAAGAACTCATACCTTTTTGTCTTGAAATGGTGCATAAGGAAGACCAACTAAAGGACTTAAGCAAAAATATATCAAAACTTTCACTCCCTGATGCAGCAAATAAAATTGTGGACCAGGTGGAAATAATTTTGAAACTCAATTTACAAAAAAACAAACATGAATAATATAGACATACAAAAAGCAAAATCTATCTATTTTATTGGTGCCGGAGGAATCGGCATGAGTGCCTTGGTAAGATACTTCCTTGCCAAGGGGAAAAATGTAGGCGGCTATGACAAGGTGGCTTCTGAGCTAAGCGAACAGCTGATACAAGAAGGTGCTGATATTCATTACGAAGACGACTTTGAAAATATCTCTCCCCTTTTCAAAAATAGGGGGGAAACACTAATCATCATAACCCCTGCTGTACCCACAGAGCACCAAGAGTGGACAAACTTTAGGAACCAAGGTTTTAAAATCCTCAAGAGGGCAGAAGTTTTGGGGCAGATTACCCAATACACTCGAGGTATCTGTATTGCAGGAACGCACGGCAAGACCACTACCTCTTGTATGACTGCCCACCTCTTTAAGCAATCCTCTCTCGATTGCAATGCTTTTTTGGGAGGAATACTCAAAAATTATGATAGCAATCTCATGATTTCCAAGGCCAGTGATTTCACCATCATAGAAGCTGATGAATACGACAGATCCTTTCACTGGCTTTCACCATATATGGCAGCCATCACTTCTGCCGACCCCGATCACCTAGATATTTATCATACTGAGGAAGCTTATCATGAAAGTTTTGTCCATTTCGCCTCGCTAATCAAGGAAAATGGGGCACTGATTATACGAAAGGGACTGCCCTTAAAGATAAAGCTTAAAGATAATGTTCGCCTTTATACCTATTCGGCAGAAGAGGGGGGAGATTTTCATGCTGAAAACATAGAAATCGCGAATGGAGAAATTTTTTTCGATTTTATAAGTCCCAAGGGTATAATAAAAAATATCCAACTGGGCGTACCCATGAAAATAAACATAGAAAATGGCATCGCTGCCATGGCTTTGGCATGGCTCAATGGAATGACAGATCAAGAGATTCGCCAAGGGATGGCATCATTCGAAGGGCCCAAACGACGCTTCGATTTTCAAATTAAAAACGAAAAAATTGTTTTTATTGACGACTATGCACACCATCCTAAAGAGCTGGAAGCAAGCATAGAATCTGTAAAACAACTTTATCCAGATAAAAAATTGACTCTCATCTTTCAACCCCACTTATACTCTAGGACAAAAGATTTTCACAAAGAATTTGCCTCGGTATTATCGCAGGCCGATGAGGTAATGCTACTGGACATTTATCCTGCACGTGAAGAGCCAATTCCTGGTGTAAGCTCACAAATGATACTTGATATAATGAGTAAAGAGGTCAAAAAAAACGTTTACACAAAGGAGAATTTGCTAGAAAATATTCGAAATAAAAAAATAGAAATCCTATTGTTAGCTGGAGCCGGAGATATTGATAGATTAGTCAAGCCCATCAAGAAAATATTGGAAGGTAATAATTAGAAGACGATGATTAAAAAAATAACTCTTATTACGCTGATTTTGCTCATTTTGGCATATATTTTGTACTCTGTTTTTATAATCAATCCTAGAGTAGAAAATGTTATTTGCAATGATTTTCACATAAACATCATTGACACCCTTGAAAGACAGGCTATCAAGAGCAAAGATATAGCACTTATTCTAAAAAAAGAACGCCTCACTCCTTTGGGTAAACTCATGAAGGAGATAGATACTAAAAAAATTGAGAGGAAAATTTTAGAGAATGAGTCTATAAAAAGCGTATCTTGCTATAAGACGACAAGCGGGAAAATAAAAATTGATGTTTACCAAAAAATCCCTATCTTGCGAATAATTTCTAATGAAGGAGATTTTTATATTGATGAAGAAGGTAGAGAAATGCCCTCAGTAGGTTCTTATGCATGCTTTGTTCCTGTGGCTACGGGCTATGTAAAAAAAGATTTTGCAAAGAAACAGCTGTACAACTTTGCCCTTTTTCTTAAAAAAAATAAATTTTGGAGTGCGCAAATAGAACAAATCTATGTGCATCCCAATCAAGATATAGAAATAAGCCCTAGGATTGGAAATCATCAAATTATGATAGGCAAAATTGAAAACGTAGAGGGGAAACTCGAAAAATTGAAGCTTTTTTACGAGAAAGGACTCTCAGAGGTTGGTTGGAATAATTATTCTCTGATCAACCTAAAATACAAAGACCAAGTGGTCTGCACTAAACGAACAGAAATTATAGACAATTTAAGCCAATGATAATGAGACAATCAGAATACATAGCAGCCATCGATTTAGGCACATCAAAAATTCTTGCCATGGCGGGCAGGAAAAATGAAGAAGGCGGCCTTTCTATAATCGCTGCCGAAAGAGAAGATTCAGGCAACTCTATTAGAAGAGCCTGCATATATAATGTGGCTGAGGCAGCAAAAAAAATTAATAAATTGGCTGAAAAACTCAACCAAAAGCTAAATCCCCAAATAGATAAAATATATATCGGAATTGGTGGACAGTCTATCAGAACACAAGCTCATAGCATCATCAAAGAAATTCCAAATACCACCGTGAGTGCCGAACTTATAGAATCCTTGCTCAAAGAATGCAAGAATTTTAAGCCCGAATTTGCGGAAATTTTAGATGTCGTTTCTCCAGAATTTTTTCTCGACGGAAGATCCGAAATGAATCCCATTGGTATACAATGCTCAAAAATCGAAGCCCGATATCAACTAATAGTAGGCAAGCCCTCATTGCAAAGAAATATACAAGCCTGTATTAATGAGAAAACTAAAATTAAAATTGCGGGACTCATAATTAGTCCCATAGCAACTGCTAGTGCTGTGCTTTCTGAAACAGAAAAAGAATTGGGATGTGCTCTTGTAGAATTTGGTGCCGGAGTAAGCTACCTTTCCATATATAAGAAAGGACTGCTTAAGTATTTGATAACAATACCATTGGGGGGAGATGTCCTTACAAAGGACCTCTGCGATTTGAATGTATTAGAAAAAGAAGCCGAAGACTTGAAAATAAACTACGGAAGTGCCATAAGCATTGCAGAGGGCGATACTAAAATAGAGGCTCTGCTTAAATCAAAAAAAATAGACCTTCTTACATTCAATAATATTATTGAATCGCGCATAGAAGAAATTATTGCAAATATACTAGAACATATAAATATTGCAGGCTACAATACAGGTCTAAATGCAGGAATAATCATTACTGGTGGCGGCGCCGCCTTAAGAAAACTGCCCGAATTGATAGCCAGTAAAAGTGGCTACGAAACACGACTGCATGCTACAAAAAAAGCACTCCTAAATCAAGAAACAGAGTGGGATCAAGCATGTGGAAACACTCAAATTTTTGGTCTCCTTTCCCTAGGAAATATAAACTGTGCAGCTCCCGCACCAATCAGCACCAAAATTTTTGGCGATGAAGAGATGGGGAAAAAAGACCCTATGCCAAATAATGACAAGGGAAAAAAGAAAAAAGAAAAAAATTCTATCTTTAGAGGGTTTAGCAAAAAAATTGATGACATCTCAAATAATCTTTTTAACAATGAAGAGTGAGGTCAATTCTTAATAAAAAAAGAAACAAAATAATATGGACGATAAAATTTTTGACTTTGTGGATTATCCAACAGCCAACTTAAATATAATTAAGGTTATTGGCGTAGGAGGAGGAGGAGGTAATGCTGTGTCTCACATGTTTAGAGAAGGCATACACGAGGTTTCTTTTGTTCTTTGCAATACTGACAATCAAGCATTGCTGGCAAGCAGTGTACCCAACAAATTGCAACTTGGCAAAACCATTACAAAAGGATTAGGTGCTGGCAACAAGCCAGAAAAAGCAAAACTTGCTGCCGAAGAAAGCGCTGACGACCTAAGGAAATTGCTAGACGATGGAACGCAAATGGTATTTATAACCGCCGGAATGGGTGGGGGCACAGGCACAGGAGCGGCTCCCGTAATTGCCAAAATAGCAAAGGATATGGGCATACTTACCGTAGGCATTGTTACCATTCCATTTGTCTTTGAAGGAGAAAGAAAAATATTACAAGCTCTCTATGGAGTGGAAGAAATTAGTAAAAATGTTGATGCCTTACTCGTTATCAACAATGAAAGACTGCTAGAAGTATACCAGGATTTTACTGTGCTCAATGCCTTTGCCAAAGCAGACAATACCCTGGCAATTGCCGCCAAAAGTATTGCAGAAATTATCACCGTGCCTGGACACGTGAACCTAGACTTTGCCGACGTGCACACCATACTCAAAGATGGTGGAGTAGCCATAATGAGTAGTGGAGTGGCCAAAGGCGAAAAAAGGGTTTTCCGAGCACTGGAAAGCGCATTAAATTCACCTCTGCTAAACAACAACG
This sequence comes from Bacteroidales bacterium, assembly GCA_003851245.1. GTDB lineage: Bacteria > Bacteroidota > Bacteroidia > Bacteroidales > Azobacteroidaceae > BHEP01. The sequence continues at coordinate 56,062 of BHEP01000011.1, forward strand.
ACATTTTCAATGCAAAAAAAATCCTTTTGAACGTTTCTTTTGGCGAAAAATGCCCACTCATGATGGAAGAAATGAACGATGTAAACGATTTTATGGCTAAATTTGGTAAAGGTGTAAAGGACGTTATATGGGGAACGGCTGTGGAAAATAGCCTCGAAGAAAACATAAAAGTAACCTTATTGGCTACTGGCTTTGGAATCTCTAATATTCCTCTCATGGCTGACAAAATAAGCAAGGATAAAGAAAAAATGTCGTATGACGAACTCATAAAAATGGCTGAAGATGAAGAGAAATCGCTAGAAGATGCAAAACTCATAGGGAAATATTATCCAATGGAGACCCTCTCCAAAATAGGTAAAACAACAAGACCTAGGCCATTTATTTTTTCTCTTGACCAACTCGATGATGATAATATCATTGATCTAATAATACAACATCCTGCCTACAATAGAGATCCAAAACTTATAAACAATAGCAAGAAAAAAACAGTGCCTAATCAAGGCAAGGACGATTTTTCAAAAAATAAGGAAGTCCATGATTTCAAGGAAAAAAATTATAAAACAATTAAATTCTAACAATAAATTTTTAATGATATGAACCTATTTGATCAAATAAGCAATGACATAAAACAAGCTATGCTTGCAAGAGAAAAAGTAAGACTGGAAGCCCTAAGAGCGGTAAAAAAAGAATTTCTTGAAGCCAAAACTGCCAAAGATGCAAATGGCGAATTGAGTGAAGAGACTTCTCTCAAAATCATTCAGAAACTGATAAAGCAAAGAAAAGATAGTGCCAGCATTTATGCAGAACAGAACCGCCCCGAATTGGCCGAAAAAGAATTAGAAGAGGTCGCAGCCATAGAAATATATCTCCCCAAGCAAATGAGCGCAGAGGAGCTAGAAAAAGAAGTGCGGGCTATAATCCTCAAAGTAGGTGCAAACTCACCAAAAGAAATGGGAAAAGTAATGCCGCTAGCAAACCAAAGTCTCGGCGGAAGAGCTGAAGGAAAAGCTATCTCCGAAATGGTTAAGAAAATCTTAGCAAACTAAGTTTTAAAATTTAAGTCAATGAAAAATTTTAACTTTGAAATATCTAAATGGGCATACATATCCATTTTATGCCTCTTTTTCATATGCAGCAAGCAGCACATATTTGCTGTACCAGCCTACCCCTTCCCTACGGAATATACCCAGCCCAATGGAGAGGTTATATTAATACAAATGCACGGCGACGAGCATTTTCATTATGCCACAACTGGCAACTCTTTTTTGGTATGTATGGGCAAGGACAATTTCTTTGCCTATGCCACGATAAGCGCGGAGGGAAATCTTGTAGCGGGCGATGTTAGGGTGTCCAAAACTATTTTGAAGTCGCAAGAGGCTGAATTGCTAAAGTCAGATTCAAAGGAGTTTATTGAGGGTCTTAAAAAACCTGCACTAGATAGAATTTTGCTTGAAAAAATTGAATCCCAACAAGGAGAAGTGTCCCAGAGGAGTTCTTTAAAAACAAGTTCTAAGAAAATAGAGGGGAATATGAAATCCTTGGTTATATTGGCCAATTTTATAGACGAAAAAATTACAGTGAGCGATCCGCAACAAGCATTTTCTAATATGCTTAATCAGGCAGGATACAGCGCAAATGGTTCTACTGGAAGCAGCCGCGACTATTTCCTAGAAAATTCTAATGGAGCTTTCTCCCCAGATTTTGATGTCTATGGGCCAATTGAACTACCCAATGAAATGGCATATTATGGAGAAAACAATGCAGCTGGCAACGACAAGCGGCCGCAAGAAATGATTCTTCATGCCTGCCAGCAAGCAAAATTGCTCTACCCTGGATTAAATTTTAAAGATTACGATACCAATGGCGATGGCATACTAGACAATGTTTTTGTTTTTTATGCCGGATATAGCGAGGCCGAAAGCAATAAAACAAGGCCAAACACAATATGGCCCCACAAAAGCAGTCTAAACTACCTGAATGTAAAGATAGACAGCACCTTATTGGGCTCCTATGCCTGCACTGCTGAATTACGAGGCTCAAGTGCAACAAACATGTCAAATATTGGCGTTTTCACCCACGAATTCGGCCATGTTTTGGGACTTCCAGATTTTTATGATACCGACGGTGCTGTAAATGGACTGGGCGCTGGACTGGGCTCTTGGAGCATAATGGACGTAGGTAGCTACAGCAATGAGGCAAGAACTCCTCCTGCCTATAGTGCTGTGGAAAAATACGCTCTTGGATGGCAGGATCCAATATTGCTAAGCCCCCAAAGTGAAACACAAAACCTTTCACTCAATCCATCATCAAATAATTCATACATGATAAATTGCTCCGATCCTAGGGAATTTTTTATCCTCGAAGCAAGAGGAAAAGCAGGATGGGATACCTATCTTCCTGCTCAAGGCATGCTTATATACCATATAGACACTAGAACCGATAAAGCATTGTATTTTATTTATAAGGAAAATGAAAATGGACTTGTAGACTCTTTTGCCGTAAGTCCCAATCTTTTATGGTCTGTGGGACAACCCAACATAGTGGGTAATCATCAATGTATGGATCTTGTAAGAGCCAACAATGAGAGAGGCAACCTATTATATGCTGGTCATCCCTTCCCTGGGTCTAGCAATATTACCACCATCTCTGATACAACTATACCAAATATATTGAGCTGGGAAAAGGAATTTTCCAATATGAAGATTTATGATATTGGACAAGATAAACAAGGAGTAGTCTCTTTCAAACTTGATAAAACCAACTTAAGCTCCATTGCCCAACAAAATGTAGATGAACCCATACTTTTGATAGATGGAAAAATACTTAGGTTTACAAACATAAACCAAACAATGCAAGTTGAAATTTATAATGTGAGCGGCCAAAAAATTAATAATCAAAGTATTCAAGACAATCAAAGCATTACTATCGATAAGAGCGGAATTTACCTTGTTAAAACAAGCGGCTCTCAGGGAAGTAAAGCCAAAAAAATTATTGTCATGTAAGGTATTTGTAAAAACTTATAAAGTGGGATTTACACATATTCCCACTTTATTATAAAATCAAAAACTCATGAAAACAGGCTTAAAACTAAGTGTCTTATCATGTCTGTTGATAAGTTTTGCCATGGAAATGCTTTCAGTTCCTGCATTTTCTTCTAATTGATGTGTATAGACCTGTAGACTATAATACTCCCCATTGCCACGACATAAATATGCCCTACTCAAGATAGGCGAACGGTTTAAAAAGAATAAAGCCCTGCTT
>BHEP01000012.1 GCA_003851245.1 Bacteroidales bacterium
CTTATAGTAAGTCTGTAAGATAGATATTTAATATTTAGGGAATAACAATATAAAATAATCGATTTTTCGAATATTTTTTTTTTTTTTTTTATAGATGAACTTATGAACAATGGGGTTTTTGGGGAATTTTACCCCAAAAAAGATTTTTTTTATTTGTATACTCTTGCTTGGGTAGGTTCTACATAATAAAAAGAGAGTTACACTTTCGTGCAACTCTCTTATTTTTATGTGGTCCCACTTGGGCATGATCCAAGGACCCCCTGATTATGAGTCAGGTGCTCTAACCAACTGAGCTATAGGACCGAATCAGCTGCTAGCTGAATACGGGTACAAAATTACAGCTTTTTTATTTAAGATGCAAATTTAGCAGCATATTTTTTCTTTTTTTCTTTATCACTGTTCGCCTCCATATTCCATCAGATAGGACTTTATAAAATCATCAATATCTCCATCCATCACTGCCTGTACGTTAGAAGTTTGATAATCAGTGCGATGGTCTTTTACCCTGCGATCGTCGAACACATAGCTACGAATTTGCGATCCCCATTCGATTTTCTTTTTTCCGGCTTCCACCTTTTTTTGCGACTCTCGGCGTTTGGCAAGTTCCAACTCATAAAGCTGCGATTTGAGCAAGCGAATTGCATTTTCCTTGTTGCCAATTTGCGAGCGACCCTCGGTATTTTCAATCACAATGCCCGACGGAGCATGATGAAGCCTAACACCCGTCTCTACCTTGTTTACATTTTGTCCTCCAGCACCACTTGAGCGGAAAGTATCCCAGGTAATATCTCCTGGCTTTATTTCTATCTCAATGGTGTCATCGACCAGGGGAACTACAAAAACGGAGGTAAAGGAGGTCATGCGCTTGCCCTGTGCATTGTAGGGCGACACACGCACCAAGCGGTGCACTCCATTTTCTCCCTTGAGGTATCCAAAAGCATAATCGCCTTCTACCTGCACTGTCACAGTTTTTATGCCAGCATCATCGCCATCCAGCCAATTTACAAGAGTGAGCTTGTAGCCCTTGCTCTCGCACCAACGGGCATACATGCGGTAAAGCATTTCTGCCCAGTCTTGGGCTTCCGTACCTCCAGCACCAGCATTGATTTTCAATACAGCTCCAAAGTGATCTTCCTCGCAACGAAGCATATTCTTCATCTCCAGATTTTCTACCATCTCCAATGTTTTGGCATAAGCCAAATCAAGTTCGGCCTCTGTAGTGAGCTCTTCTTTCAAGAAATCGTAGGTCAATTGCAACTCTTCGCTAGCCGAATCGGCCTTGTTGAAGGCATCAACCCAGGCTTTTATTTCCTTGATTTTTCGCATTTGCACTTCCGCCGCCTTGGAGTCATCCCAAAAGCCCGGCACCTGTGTGCGCAACTCCTCTTCTTCTAATTCTATGGTCTTTGCATCAACGTCAAAGGTAGCTCCTCAACGCAGACTTGCGCTCCAATACATCTTGTAATTGGTCTGTAGTTATCATTATTATTATATATTTAATTTTGTGAGTACAAAGATAAGAAATAAATGAACATTTTTTTTGTACTAATAGATTTTAATTGTCAAAATAAGTATTTCCGAGTCTGTTCCTATTCTGATGGGGAATCCTGAAAATCCTATTCCTGAGCTGGTATAGGTTGAGGTTTCTCCTATTTTTTTGTAGCCATAGTCGTTTTTGTATAGGAATTTGGAAATTATATTGACAGGAAAAACCTGTCCCTGGTGGGTATGTCCACAAATTACTAAGGGCAGATTATATTCGCTGGCTTCTTTTATATCGCCTGGCTGGTGAGCAAAAAAAACTACTGGCATTAGGAGGTCTACCCTTTCCATTAAGTCGGCAATAGGCAGGCGTTTATCTCCCTCTTCGCCTTTTGCCTCCTCTATCTCCTCGCGGCTTCTATCGTCTCGCCCTACTATGAGCAGCTTGTTGTCGATGTTTGCTACCGAATCTCTTAGCACTTGTATTCCGGAGTTTCGTATCCACTCAAATTTAATATCGTGATTAAATTTATACTCATGATTGCCTGGAATAAAATATACTCCCTTGGGGGCATGTAGTAGAGAAAGTTCCTCATTCATTTTTGCTTGTATCAGAGGGCGCAGCGAATGGTCGATAAGGTCGCCATTGAGGACAATGATGTCGGGCTTATGTGCATTTATTTGCTTCACATATTTGCTTAAACTTGCTTTGTCTATGAGGTAGCCTAGATGAAAATCGCTGGCAACGACTATCTTGTAAGTCGCTATTGGTTCATTGCTGCTGTTTTCTTTCTTATTGTATTCTTGGGTAAGGCTTATTTCTGAGGGAGTTAGATAGTTGTCGCAACTTATTTTTACCTCTGTGCCAAGGAGTACAAAAAATGCTGTTATAAATAAGCATTGAAGGTAAATTCCTGTTTTTGCTCTCATCTTTGGAAACAAGTTTTTATTGTTTTTGAGCCACCAAAAAATATCGAACAAGAGGATCAATACCAGTAGATAGATATTAAAAAATACCCAAATGCCACTCAAGTGCTGAGCAAATTTTAAAAATGTGGTAGGCAGGCGCTGAGCACCAAATAGGGCTACAAAATAAAGTGTAGTTTCTGCCCCGTAAAGGAGTATTAAAAAATACTTTAAATATTGGGGTATCATTTTACTACGCCATATGCGAACCATCATAAAGGCATTGATAAAAAACTGAGAAAAGATAGAGCGTAGAAAAAAATACATTAGTTAATTGTCAAAGTGTAGAGTGATAAGTCCCATCTCAGATCGAGTTCCTACCCTGAAAGGAGGGCCCCAAAGAGCTAGACCCTGAGACACATAAATATGCGTATTCTCTTTTAGTTTATATCCATTACTAAGTTCATATATTTTGTCGGTAATATAATTTGCTGGCCACAACTGACCATGGTGTGTATGCCCCGAAAATTGTAGGTCTATATTGTTGTGCATGGCATCATCGAGATTGAAGGGTTGGTGATCAATTAGTATAATTGGTAATTGCCTATCTTGCTTATCTATTTTTTTGTCAATTATTTCGGACAAGGATTTACGTTGGTGGTTCATCTTGTCATCTCTGCCCACAAGCACAAACTCATTGTTTATGCAAATAGTCTCGTCTCGCAGTACCTTTATATTAGTCTTAGAAATAAAATCTAAACTAGCATCAATACCACTTATATACTCATGATTTCCTAGCGACATATAAATTCCCAAAGGAGCTTCTAGCTTGTTGAGTATTAGGTCGAGTCGGGCTTCATTGAGGGGTCGCACGCTCTGGTCTATCAGATCGCCAGCAATGAGTATGATGTCTGGTTTCGAGGCGTTTATTAGTTCTACATACCTTGCCAAGCGATTGGGCCCCACTATAAGCCCTAGGTGAAGGTCGCTTACGGCAGCAATTCTTAAGGTCTTGCGCTCTCCAGCTTTTTTGTGTACCGACAAATCCAATTCGTAGACCCCCGGATTGTTGAACCTTATGTATCCTACAGTCAAAATTGATGATACTACAATCAATGATAAGACTAGGCGTACTTGATAAAATGCAGCACTGCCTCTGGCAATAGAAGATGGTAGGAAATGAAATAAACTATCGCTCAAACTAACTATATCGGCTAGTAAAAAGAACATTATGAAATATACAATCGCACCAAACCAGCCAACTCCCAGGTAAAACAAGGGCTCTTGTATGCTCAGGGGCAAACTTTCGCGACCCATCATTATTACAATGAAAGCGCATGAAAGAATGATAAAGATAATAGAAAAGAGGGTCTTTATCAAGTAGTTGTCGGGTAGGGCCTGCCAAATTCTTATAAATATATAAGAGTTGATAAGCAAATAAATACCCATTACGATTATAAAAATTAGATTCATTTTTTTTTTATTGTTTTTTGTCATCTAGCAAAATAAAATATATTTTTGCTCACAGTATCACAAAATTGCCTTGCAAAATTGCCTTGCAAAATTACCATTTCTTTTTGAGCTTACCAATTATTCTAACAAAGTAAAACATAAAAACTTTTAGACTTACAAAAAGTTTTTATGTTTTACTTTGGAGTATAATTAAGTCAGGAAGGAGCTAGGTGCAATGTAATTTTTGCCTAGCTTATTGTCCTCCGCCTAATGCTCTATAAAGGCTTACTGCAGCCTGAAGTTGCTGAAGTTTGTCGTTTACCTGTCCAATATTTGCCTGCAAGAGGTTTTGCTGGGCGTTTAGCACCTCGGTATAGTTGGCATCTCCATATTTTAGTAGCTCTTGGGTAAAATATACAGATGTTTCTGAGGCCTGCACTTGCAATTGTCTTGTTTGGTTTTTCCTCATCGACGATTCGTAAGAATAAAGAGCATCGGAGACCTCGTTGCCAGCATTTAAAACTGCTTTCTTAAAATTCAAAAGAGCCTCTTCTTGTTGCGCCTTTGCAATTTTTACTCTGGAGGTCAATTGTTTTTTAGCAAAAATTGGTTGCGTAAGTCCTCCAATAAGATTGGCGACAATGTTGTGAGGTTTGAAAAACATTTCTACCCCATCTTTGCTAGCAAAACCCAGCATGCCACTTATATTTACTGCAGGATACAAGTTGGCTTGTGCTACTCCTGTAGCCTCAAAAGCCGCTCTAAAGGCATATTCTGCCTGTTTTACGTCGGGTCGTTTTGCCAGCAACTGTGTAGGTATGCCATAATCCATGTCGGAGGAAAGATATTGGTGTCTAATATCTCCTCTTTCTATACCTCCAGGTTCCCTGCCCAATATCAGGCATAGGGCATTTTCCAATTTGCGAATTTGGCTCTCTAAGTCAGGTATACTCACTTGGGTAGCATATAGCAGTGCCTTGCTTTGCTCTACGGCGGCAGCATTTAATATGGCAGATTCTTTCAAAGCAATCATTGTGCCTACAGTTTCTTTGAGTAGGTCTATAGATTCATTACTCACCCTAAGTTGCTCGTCCATTGCCAGTAAGGTATAGTATGTGCTGGCAATATTGGCAATGAGAGAGGTTTGAACGAGGTTTTTAAAAGCTTGGCTTCCCTGAAACTGTGCGTAAGCTCCCTTTTTTTGTTTCGATAGCTTTCCCCATATATCTGCCTCCCAGCTGGAGGAAACACCTAGAGAATAGCTCTCTGTATGCAGGGGCAAAAAACTATCGTCGGTGCTAAATCTATCCTGCCTGGCTTGTGCGCTAAGCATAAGATTAGGAAAAAAGGCAGCCTTTGCTTGACCTAAGTTTGCTTCTGCCTGCTGGATTCGTGAGAGTGCTATTTGTAGGTCGAAGCTATTATTTATGCCCTCCTTTATTAGGTTTTGCAGGTCTTGATCTGAAAAATATCTTTGCCAGGGAATATTGGCAATGGAGTTTGTGTCATTGGAAATCTCCTCTACACGAAATATATTTTCGGGCAGATCGGGATTTTTATAAGCCTTGCGAGTGCTACAAGAACCTAATCCAAGGCTTAGTAATAGAAGCCCTATGGCAACTAAATATTTTTTATTCATTTTTTTATTCTTTGATAGTTTGAAATTAAATTTCTTCTTGGTCTTGGCTGGGAGGACCGCTAAATCGTTCTTGTATATATTGGAAAATTATGTATAGGGAGGGTACTACCAATATTCCTATCATAGTGCCTATGAGCATGCCACCGATAGCGCTTACTCCAATTGATCTGTTGCCAATGGCTCCAGCACCCGAAGAAAACATCAGGGGCATAAGTCCAAAAATAAAGGCGAAGGAGGTCATCAAGATAGGCCTCAATCGAGCCACAGCTCCATTGATGGCAGCATCCACTATGCTCATTCCAGCCTTTCGTCTTTGCATGGCGTATTCTACAATAAGGATGGCATTTTTTGCCAAAAGACCTATGAGCATGATTAATGATATTTGCACATAAATATTATTGTTTACTCCAAATAGATTGGTAAAAATAAACACGCCCGACAATCCTATGGGAAGAGATAAAATAACCGATAGGGGTATTATATAGCTCTCATACAAGGCTGCTAGCAGCAAAAATACAAATAATATGCTTAGAGCAAATATTATCCAAGTCTGGCTTGTGCTGTTTACCTCTTCGCGAGTCATGCCCGAATAGTCGTAGCCATATCCCTGAGGGAGCATCTCTGCCGCTACCTCTTCTATGGCCTTGATGGCTTCGCCCGTACTGTATCCTGGGGCAGGAGCTCCCATAATATCCATAGAGGTATATAGGTTGAAACGATTGATGGCCTGAGGCCCCGACACTTTTTCCAATTTTATAAATTCGGTGATAGGCGCCATTTCTCCACTAGCTGTTTTTACAAACATTCCTGCAAGGTCATCTATTTGGGCGCGATATTCAGGGTCGGCCTGTATCATTACTCTGAATTGCTTGCCGTATAGATTGAAGTTGGAAATATACATGCTGCCAATATATGCCTGCAGTGTAGACATCACCTGCGAGAGAGTGAGTCCCGCATCTTTTATTTTGGCTACATCGGCTTCTATCTCGTACTGTGGGAAATTGGGGTTGAAAGTAGTCATAGCATACTGAATCTCTGGGCGCTGGTTGAGAGCTCCAAGAAACTGACCAGTGAGTCCATAAAATTGTCCAATATCCCCGCCAGTTTTGTCTTGCAACTTAAATTCAAATCCATTGCTAAACCCAAAACCCTGAAGGGTAGGCATTCCAAAGAATATTAAATCGGCTTCTTGCACGCCTGCTGTTTTTTGAAACAACATGCCCTGAAGTTGTTCGGCGGTGATCTTTCTATCCTCCCAAGGAAGCATTTTTATGATTAATGTGCCATAAGAACTGCCTGCACCGCTGATAAAACTCATGCCACTTATGGCATTTACATTGTTCACCCCAGGCAGTGAACGCACTATGGCTGCAACTTCCTCTACTACTATTTCTGTGCGTTGCAAGGAAGATCCCGGAGGAAGGGAAATAATACCAATTACACCACCGCTATCTTCTTGAGGAACAAATTCGGAGGGACTATTTTTCATCAGTACAATAAGTAGTATAGAAGATACGGATATTATTGCTATTGTTATCCACCGATTTTTTTTCTTTCCCAAAAACTGCAAACTTTTCTTATATTTCTTTGTGCCCGAATCGAAAGTAATATTGAAGTAGTAATAAAATCTTTGAATAAAACTCTTGCTACCTTCTTCTCTATTATGATTGGGTTTCAAAAATAGGGCGCATAGAGCAGGACTTAGCGTAAGGGCATTTACTGCCGAAATAATGATGGCTATTGCCAGAGTGAGTCCAAATTGCTTATAGAAAACGCCAGTAGTTCCTCCAATAAAACTTACTGGTATAAATACTGCCGACATAACCAGAGTGATAGACACAATGGCGGGAGCTATCTCTGTCATAGCTTTCATGGTGGCTTTTTTTGCGCTTTTTTCTCCTGCATCCATTTGTGCATGCACAGCCTCTACTACTACTATGGCATCATCGACCACAATGCCTATAGCCAAGACCAGGGCAAAGAGGGTTAGTAGGTTGATTGTAAAGCCAAAAATCTGTAAGAAAAAGAAGGTTCCAATAATGGCAACGGGCACAGCAATGGCGGGAATTAGTGTGGAACGAAAATCTTGCAAGAACAGAAAAACTACCAGAAACACCAGCAAAAATGCTTCTATCAAAGTAATAATTACCTTATTGATAGACGCGTCAAGAAAATCGTTGGCATTGTACAAGAAATCTATATTTACCCCAGGAGGTAGTGATTCTCTTACCTGGTCAATTTCTACTATGGCAAGGTCGATAATCTCTTGAGCATTTGATCCTGCGGTTTGACTAACGGTCATTACCATAGAGGTGTTGCCGTTTAGGGCCGACTCTACAGAGTAGTCTAGTGCTCCCAGCTCTACTCTCGCCACATCTTTTATGCGCAAAATTAGGCTCTTAGAAGATCTTACAATAATATTTTCAAACTCTTCTGAAGACTTTAAACGCCCTGTATATTTTAGGGTATATTGAAACGATTGATTGCTATTTTGTCCAATCTCTCCAGGAGCAGCTTCTATATTTTGATCGCGCAAGGCGGCAATAACTTCTGAGGGGTCTAAGCCATAAACCGCCATTACGTCTGGTTTGAGCCATATGCGCATGGAGTAATCTTTGGTTCCATATACCTGTGCATCGCCAACTCCAGGAATCCTCTTTACCTGGGGGATGATGTTGATGTTTGCATAATTCTGAAGAAATTCTGAATCGTAGTCGGGATTGCTTGAGCTCAATGCCATAAAAAGAAGGGTGCTACTCTGACTTTTTTGTACGCTAACTCCAACACTCACAACTTCTTGAGGAAGTAGGGGAGTGGCTCTTGCCACGAGGTTTTGAACATTTACGGCGGCTATATCAGGATTGGTTCCTTGCTTAAAGAAAATGGTAATTGTTCCCTGTCCATTGTTGGATGCCGAAGAGGTCATGTAGGTCATATTTTCTACACCATTTATCTGCTCTTCTAGGGGAATAATAACGCTGTTCATTACCACGGCGGCATTGGCACCGCTATAATTGGCAACCACTCTTATGGTTGGCGGAGCAATGTCGGGGTACTGCGAAACGGGTAGGGTGTATAAGCCGATAAGTCCAAGTACAACGATTATAATGGATATAACGGTAGATAATACAGGCCTTTGTATGAAGGTTTTTAACATGTTGTTATATTATGTTTTATTATTTATTTATATATTATTGAACCTTTATTTTCATATTGTTTTTGAGGCTTGCAAGTCCCTCTATTACAATCACATCGCCAACCTTAAGTCCTTTTGTCACCACATAGCTCTGTCCGTCAGGAGTGGGTTCTACCTCAATAAGCGTTTGCACCACCGAATCGGCTTGTACACAATAGGTAAGTATCTTGTTTTGCTGAGAAAAGGTAGCTTTTTGTGGTATAATCAAAGCATCATCTATAAAGCTGGGAATAACTATTTTGCCACTTCCGCCACTTCTGAGCAGTCCCTCTTGGTTTGGAAATGTGGCTCTTAAACTTGCAGATCCTGTTTGCGTGTTTATATTGCCAGCAATGGTTTCAATCCTGCCTTTATGCTCATATTGCTTGCCATTGGCAAGAATGAGTGAAACATCGGGCATTTGCTTTATTTTTTCTAATTGAGTACTACCTTCGGCATTTGTTATAAAATCTATCATGTCTTTTTCATTTAAAGAAAAATAGACAAATACCTGGCTTGTGTTGGCTACCGTTGTGAGTATGTTTTGACTATTTACCAAGCTCCCCAAACGGCTGGGAATAGAGCCTACAAGTCCGTCGACGGGACTGGTGACGGTGGTCCATTTCTCGCTTTCGACGGCATTTTGCAATGCTGCATTCGCTTGGTCTTTCATGGCTTGAGCCGACGACAAGGAATTTTTAACCATCTCCAATTGGTATTGACTCACAATTTCTTTTTCTGCCAAAGGAATGGTTTTGGCAACATTCAATTGTGCTGTATTGAGGCTAGCTTCAGCACTTGCCACATTGGCTTTGGCGGTGAGCAGCGCTTGTTTCATCTGTGGCGAATTGATACGAAAAAGGGCTTGTCCTTTTCTCACAATAGAGCCTTCGTCAACAAATATTTGTTCTATAAAACCATCAATGCGAGGGCGTATCTCTATATCTTCCTGCCCCTTGATTGTTGCAGGGTATACTTTTTCTAATCCTGCATTTTCTTTGTTAAGTACCTTGGTTTTGTACTCTTGCGGGGGGGCTTGTCCTCTGCCTCCAGATTGTTCTTTACCACACGAAACGAGGAGAAGCATAGAGAGTGCTCCCAAACTAATTTTTTTTATCATTCTATAATTCATATTTACTATTGTTTTTATTTAGTTCATCAATTAAGCAGATCAATTCTTTACGCAAAACTATCTGATCTAAATTTTTTAAATGCGATTCTTTGATTTTTTTTATCTTGCATAGTGCCAATTCAAAAAGGTCCTTGCCCTCTTGGGTTATGCTCACCACCCTTGCTCTGGTATCTATTAAGGATTCCTTCCTTTTTACCAAGCCTTTTTTTTCAAGATTGCGTAAAATGGTAGAAATAGTCATAGGGTCTATGTTTACTTCTGCGGATAGCTCTATTTGGGTAAATTCTTGATTGCTGATAGCTAGATGATATATTGCCGACAGGGTTTCAAATTGCGAATTTGTTAAGTTAAATTCTTTGAGCTCTCTCTGACTGCCCCTTTGCCATAGCCTTATAACTATCCATATCAAGTAGCTTAGCTCTATGTCTTCTATTAAATACTTATCGAATTTTGCCATTTTACTATTTATCATTAAATTTGACGCAAAGATAGTAAGTATACTTATAATATGTACACTTATTATTTAAAAAATATGGTTTTTTAACAATATCCCCAGATAGACTGTGACGATGTAAAGTTTTTGAACAAACCATACTTCGACAGCAGGAAGCAGAAAAACTGAATGAGGAAGCAGTAGCCAAATTGTGGTATAAATGTTATATCTTTACGCTCAAATATGTGCTAAAAAATATGAGTGTAGCAAAAAATAAAAGCTTCGTATAAGCATTTTATTCAGAAAATGACAAAAACTTATTAAAAGATAAAAATGACAAGTGCAACACAAAGAGCCGAATTACACGCAACAATATGGAAAATAGCCAACGAGGTACGTGGTGCTGTTGATGGATGGGATTTTAAACATTTTGTGCTAGGAGCACTTTTCTATCGCTTTATTAGTGAAAATTTTACGAATTATATTGAAGGTGGCGATGATAGCATTGACTATGCAAAATTAACAGACGATGTAATTACACCAGAAACAAAAGATGATGCTATTAAGACGAAGGGGTATTTTATATATCCCAGTCAGCTTTTTGCAAATGTTGCTCAAGCAGCCAATACTAATACCAATCTAAATACAGACTTAAAAGCTATTTTTGATGCTATTGAAAGTTCCGCAAATGGGTATCCATCCGAAGAAGATATAAAAGGATTATTTGCCGATTTTGACACCACCAGCACACGACTTGGAAATACTGTTGAAAATAAAAACAGCCGTTTAGCAGCCGTATTAACAGGGGTGGAAAAGCTGAGTTTTGGAGATTTTGAAGATAACCAGATAGACCTCTTTGGCGATGCCTATGAATTTCTTATATCCAATTATGCAGCCAATGCAGGAAAATCTGGCGGGGAGTTCTTTACGCCACAGCACGTATCCAAGCTCATTGCACAGCTGGCAATGCACAAAAAAGACAAGGTAAATAAAATTTATGATCCTGCGGCAGGTTCCGGCTCCTTACTTTTGCAAGCAAAAAAACACTTTGACAATCATATTATTGAAGACGGATTCTTTGGTCAGGAAATAAACCATACCACCTACAACCTTGCACGTATGAACATGTTTTTGCACAACATCAACTACGACAAGTTTAATATTGCCCTTGGTAATACACTATTACATCCACAATTTGGAGACGGTAAACTTTTTGATGCCATTGTTTCTAATCCGCCGTATTCGGTAAATTGGATTGGTGCCGATGATCCTACGCTTATCAATGATGACCGTTTTGCCCCTGCCGGTGTGCTTGCTCCCAAATCAAAAGCAGATTTTGCCTTTGTGCTACATGCCCTTAGTTACTTATCAAGTGAAGGACGTGCAGCGATTGTGTGTTTTCCAGGCATTTTTTATCGTGGTGGTGCAGAACAGAAAATTAGAAAGTATTTGGTAGACAATAACTTTGTAGAGACCATAATTTCTTTAGCTCCTAATCTATTCTATGGAACTTCCATAGCAGTTAATATTCTGGTTCTTTCAAAGCACAAGGCAGATAATACAACGCAGTTTATTGATGCCAGTAGAGAAGCATTTTTTAAAAAAGTAACCAATAACAATGTGCTTACTGAGGAACACATTGAAAAAATTATGGAGCTGTTTGATAAAAAAGCAGATGTTGAATATGTAGCAAAATCGATAGACAACAACAAAATTGCTGAAAACGATTATAACCTCTCTGTTAGCTCTTACGTAGAAGCAGAGGATAAAAGAGAAGTTGTTGATATAGCGAAGTTAAATACCGAGATTTCGAAAACAGTGGCAAAGATAGATAGGCTTAGGATGAGTATCGATGTGATTGTAAGGGAGATAGAGGGGGCTGCGGTATAGAAAAGAGAACAAAAAATAATGAACTTATAGTTATGGCAAAACAAAGTGACAAAGGAATAGTATACGTTTTATCAAACTCAACAATGCCCGGCTTGGTTAAAATAGGTATGACAAGTCGTGAGAGCATTGATGCTCGCATGAAAGAACTATACAGTACAGGAGTGCCTGTGCCTTTTGATTGTGAGTATGCTTGCGAAGTGAGGGCTTCGGATTGTACTAAGATTGAAAAGGCTCTTCACACAGCCTTTGAACCCAATAGAATAAACAACAATCGTGAATTTTTTAGTATAAAGCCCCAACAGGCTATAGCTATACTTGAGCTCTTCAATCGTAAAGATATAACCATAGAGGTGATTGCCGAAATTAAAAACGACCTTACAGTAGAAGATAAAATTGCCAGCGAAAAGATAAAAACATCTCGTCGGCCCTCACTCAATTATCTAGAAATGGGAATAAAAATAGGGGCTAAACTTCTGTTTGTAAAAGACAATACCGTGGAAGTAGTTATTTCAGGAGACAAAAGAGTAATGTATCAAGGACTGGATATGTCTTTGACTGCTGTAACAAAGCAATTGCTTGGAATTACTCATTCATTGCAGCCAACTGCATACTGGGAGTATGATGGTAAAAACCTCCGTGATATTTACGATGAAACATATTCTTTAGAAGAATAATTTATGAATAGAGAACAAAAAATAGTGTCCTTATTGGCGCAGTTTAATGAATTGGGTATAGGCCAACAGATTGATTACGACAAATTTTATCTTTACTCTCTTATTACCCACTCCACGGCCATTGAGGGTTCTACGGTAACAGAGATTGAGAATCAACTTCTGTTTGATGAAGGCATCAGTGCCAAGGGGCGCTCTATGCCCGAGCAATTGATGAACTTAGATCTAAAGAATGCTTATGAACAGAGCCTAAAATTTGCCAAAGAGCATACCGCCATATCTATTGACCTCTTGAAGCATCTTACTGCTATCGTCCTGAAAAACACAGCAACCATATACAAAACCGCTTTGGGCGAATTTTCCTCAGCCAATGGAGATTTACGGCTGCTTAATGTAAGGGCAGGAGCTGGAGGCCGTTCTTATATGAATTACTCCAAGGTGCCAGAAAAGTTAGCAGAACTGTGCAAAGATATGAACAATAGACGAAAAGCCTTACAAAAAGCTGATATTATAGAATGCTATAAGCTCAGCTTTGATGCTCATTATCAATTAGTAACGATTCATCCTTGGGCAGATGGCAATGGGAGGATGTCTCGCCTGCTGATGAACCAATTGCAATTTGAATGTGGTATTATCCCTTCAATTATTAATAAAGACCGCAAAGCAGAGTATATAGAAACTCTTGTTGCCACTCGCGAAAATGATGATATAGAGCTATTTCGAAACTTTATGTTTGATCAACACATCTTCAACTTGGAGCAAATGATATACAACTATCAAACTTCTATAGAGGATGATGGTATAGGACTAGGTAAAAATGTCCCTGTAAATGTCCCTGTAAATGTCCCTGTAAATTTAACTATCCGAGAGCATCAAATCATTGAGTTAATAACAAGTGATAATAGCATAAATATTGTTGAACTTGCCAATGCCCTAAATGTAAACCCAAGAACTATCCGTAGAGATATTGCTGCTCTTAAAGAAGGTGGCATTTTAACGAGAATAGGTGCCGACAAGAACGGATTTTGGAGAATAAACAACAAACCCAATGAATAAAGAGCTGCAATTTTTAATTTTCTTATATTTTCAAATACAATTGAAAATTATTATATTTACAGAAAATAATCAAGCATGACTGAAATAATTGATGCTGTAAGGAAGTATATTGACACAATTAAGGAGTTGAAAAAAATAGAAAAAAAGAAGTAAGACAAAGCCATGAGTAAAAAAGTAAAAATAACCCCTACTATTCGCTCATCGGCGGCAGAATACCTTAGTTTTATTGCAGCTAGCTGCGAGAGTGGGATTGAAGCGCTTTATGCAGATGAAGATGTATGGCTCAGCCATAAAATGATGGGCGTTTTGTATGATGTGGAAACCAATACCGTTAATTATCATCTAAAAAAAATATTTTTAGATAGTGAATTGGAAGAGAATTCAGTTATTCGAAATTTTCGAATAACTGCCCAAGATGGAAAAAACTACAGCACCAAACAGATTAAAGCTGTTAGCGATAAAAAAGAAGCAAGCCATGAATAAGATAGAAGATTTTAATCATACAAGTAAGCCGTATGGCAAGCATATTCTTGCGACACTGTCGCAAACATTATCATGGAGCCATTTAGAAGCCAATTTGCTATATTTAGGCAAATTACACCTCCGTTTTTCAATTTATCACGCATTGCGTGACATTTTTTCGGATGCTTACTTACCTTATGTCGCCAGAAATATGAATTTAATGAAACAATTAGGCTAAGATGGAAAAAGATACAATTGTAAGATTAAACAAACGCTTTGAGCAGTATGCATATCAGCAAGACGGCGTAGAATATTGGGTAGCTCGTGAATTGCAAGAACTTTTGGAATACACCCAATGGCGTAATTTCGAAAATGTTATTGCTAAAGCTAAAATAGCTTGTGAAAAATCGGGAAATGCTATTTCAGATCATTTTGTCGACATCAGCAAAACGATACAAATGCCTAAAGGTGCATCCAAAGAAGTGCCTGATATGATACTTACTCGCTATGCCTGTTACCTTATAGCACAAAATGGAGACCCAAAGAAAGAGCAAATTGCTTTTGCTCAAAGTTATTTTGCTATTCAAACCCGAAAACAAGAGTTATTAGAAGAACGGATCCAATTGACGGAACGTTTACAAGCTCGTGAAAAATTGGCAGCTACCGAAACCGAGCTTTCCAAAAATATCTATGAAAGAGGTGTGGATAATTATGGGTTTGGCAGAATTAGAAGTAAAGGGGATTGGGCAATGTTTGGCGGTTTCAATACCAGCGATATGAAACGTAAATTGGGTATAAAAGAAAACAGACCTTTAGCCGATTTTTTGCCAACTATTACCATTACAGCTAAGCAATTAGCCACAGAAATTACCAATTTTAATGTGAAAGAAAAAGACATCAAAGGTGAAAGCAAAATCACTTCCGAACACCTTAAAAACAACAAAGACGTAAGAACTCTTTTAGGTAAAAGCGGTATTAAACCAGAAAATTTACCCGTAGAAGAGGATATTAAAAAGCTAGAACGAAGGGTAATAACTTTAGACAAAGAGATAGCCAAGAAAAATTTTAAAGGTGAAAAGGATAACACAGATGAATAAAATAAAACAATTAATGCAGGAACTGTGCCCAGAAGGCGTTGCCGTGGAATGGAAGGCTGTTAATGAAGTTTTTGACTTGCGAAATGGTTATACGCCAAGCAAGGCAAATTTGGAGTATTGGATTGCTGGAGATATTCCATGGTTTAGGATGGAAGACTTACGCACTAACGGAAATGTATTAAATGACGCAGTTCAGCATGTGCATAAAACTGGAATAAAAGGGAAACTATTTTCAGCAAATTCAATAATAATGGCTACGACAGCAACCATTGGAGAGCATGCGCTTGTAACCGTTGATTACATGAGTAATCAACGGTTCACGAATTTCACCGTAAAAGATGAATTTCGTGAATTGTTGGATATGAAGTTTGTTTACTACTATTTTTTTATTCTTGATGAACATGCGAAACAATCAGTAAATACATCAAGTTTTCCAAGTGTTCAAATGAACGAATTGAAAAAATGGAGCTTCCCAATCCCGCCCCTTGCCGTACAAGATGAAATTGTCCGTATTTTGGATACATTTACAGAGCTTACAGCAGAGCTTACAGCAGAGCTTACAGCAGAGCTTACAGCTCGGAAAAAACAATACAACTACTATCGCGATCAGTTGCTGAGTTTTGATGATGGAGCGGTTGAGGTTGAATGGAAGACTTTGGGAGATGATAGTGTTGGGAAGTTTATAAGAGGAAGTGGATTGCAGAAAAAAGACTTTACAGAAACAGGAGTTGGATGCATTCACTATGGGCAAATTTATACCTACTACGGCACATATGTTGATAAAACCAAAACATTTGTTTCTGAAGAGTTTGCTAAGAAAGCACGTAAGGCTAAACATGGAGATTTAGTCATAGCAACTACAAGTGAAAACGATAAAGACGTATGTAAAGCTGTAGCATGGTTAGGAGATGAAGAAATAGCAGTTAGCAGTGATGCTTGTTTTTATACTCATAATTTGAATCCTAAATACGTCGCTTATTTTTTTCAAACAGAACAATTTCAAAAGCAAAAAAGACCTTTTATTACAGGTACAAAAGTCAGACGTGTGAATGCAACAGACATGGCAAAAATCAAAATCCCAATCCCACCTCTTGCCGAACAAGCTCGCATTGTCGCCATTTTAGACAAATTCGACACACTTACAAACTCAATCATTGAAGGTTTGCCACGTGAGATTGCCTTGCGTAAACAGCAATATGAATATTATAGAGATAAGTTGCTAACATTTAAAAAGTAACAAATAACAAGGGAGCTTGCTCCCTTGCTTTAAAAACGAAAAAAACAACTAAATTGGATTATTTTAAATCCAATTCCATCGAATTCGATGGAATTAAAGAGTTAAGAATATAAAAATATAGGATATGGCAAAGATAATTGTACAAGACACCGAGGTGTCAATAGTAAAGGTAGATGAGGCTGATTATATATCATTAACAGATATGATTAAGGCAAAAGATGGAGACTTTTTCTTCTCTAATTGGCTTAGGAATAGAAATACTGTTGAGTTTCTCGGAATTTGGGAAAAGGTAAATAATTCCAATTTTAATTGTGTCGAATTCGACACAATTAAAAGTCAGTCCGGATTAAACAGTTATCGCTTGAGTGCAAAAGAATGGGTAGATAAAACAAAAGCTATAGGTATTATCTCTAAAGCTGGGCGATACGGAGGCACTTATGCTCACAAAGACATTGCTTTTGAGTTTGCAATGTGGGTTAGTCCTGAATTCAAGGTTTATCTTATCCGTGAATTTCAGAATCTCAAAGAAAAAGAGCAAAAACAACTTGGCTGGTCTGCAAAAAGAGAATTATCAAAAATAAATTACCACATTCATACCGATGCCATCAAGCAAAATCTACTACCGCTAGAGCTAAGCCCTCAACAAATAAACCACATATATGCTAACGAGGCTGATGTATTGAATGTTGCCCTCTTTGGCATTACCGCCAAACAATGGAGGGAAGGCAAGCCCAATTTAAAAGGTAATATGCGAGATTATGCCACAATTAACGAGCTTATTTGTCTCTCAAATATGGAAAACTTAAATGCTGTTTTTATAAGCGACAACATGCCCCAAAGTGAGCGATTAATTAAACTCAATCAAATATCGATTCATCAAATGAGCGTTTTACAAGACATTGAAAACCGTAAAATTTTAAAATGATATGCAGCAATATGAATATTATAGAGATAAGTTGCTAACATTTAAAAATAACAAAGGAGCAAGCTCCCTTGCTTTAAAAACGAAAAAAATGGAATATATAGTATCTAAAAAATTAATAGAGGAGAAGCAAAGCCGATTTCATGGTGGTTTGTATCATAAAACGCAAGTTAATTTGGCCTACAACTCAAATCGTATAGAAGGAAGCAAATTGACAGAGGAGCAAACTCGCTATATTTTTGAAACCCGCACCATTGGCTTTAAAGACCAAGAGGCTGTACCCGTAGACGACATTATTGAAACAGCGAATCACTTTGTTGCTTTCGACTACCTACTCAATACGGTAGACCTACCTTTGTCTGCCGAAATAATCAAAGAGTTTCATAGAATATTGAAATCAGGAACTGCAGATGCTCAAAGAGAGTGGTTTGCCATAGGTGATTGGAAAAAACTACCCAACGAAGTCGGCGGCAACGAAACTATAAGCCCCAAAAATGTAGAGAGCGAAATAGAGGCACTCAACAAATGGTATTCCCAGGGCAACAATATATCTGTAGCGACAATCGTAGAATATCATTATCGGTTTGAGAAGATTCATCCATTTCAAGATGGCAATGGGCGTGTTGGGCGTTTAATTATGTTTCGTGAATGCCTCAAAAACAATCTCGTGCCATTCATAATAAGCGATACGCATAAGCAATTTTATTACCGTGGTCTCAAAGAGTTTCCGCAAGTACAAGGCTATTTGATAGATACCTGCCTATCGGAACAAGATACATACAAGCAATGGATTAACTATTTTTATTCCTCATCCTTATGACAAGATATAAGCATTACATAGGGACAAATTGTCCCCAGATAGAGGATTTGCTCCCCTTGTCTTTTTAAAAACGAAATTAACATATAATAGTTATGCCAAATAAACTAATAAACTCCACTGCATTAAGACAGAATATACTTAACAATACGCTTGCTGTAAATGAAATACAAAAAGCCATTGGAATTAAAGGAATCTTATTTGAGGGCGAATACAAATTTATTAAACGGGAAGTAGCCAATTTTTTTGATGTTACAGAACGAACCATTGAAAACTATCTTGAAAAATATGAAACAGAATTAGCTAAAAACGGTTACGACGTTCTTAGAGGTAAACGACTGGTTGATTTAAAGTTAGTAATTTCTAAAAGTTTTGGTAACGAAATCGATTTCGTTACCAAAACAACAGTTCTTGGTGTATTTAATTTCAGAGCATTTCTCAATATTGCAATGTTGCTCTCTGATAGTGAAAAAGCGAAGCAGTTAAGAAGCTTAATGCTGGATATTGTTATAGATACAATAAACAAACGAACTGGCGGGAGCACTAAATACATTAATCAACGCGATGAAGATTTTATTGGTAATTTACTGCGTGGAGAAGATTACCGCAAAGAATTTACTGATGCCTTGCGAGATTACGTAGATATGGGAAATTATAAATACATGCTTTATACTGACATGGTTTATAAGAGTATTTTTAAGGAAAACTCCTCGGAATACCGTAAAATACTTAAATTGGAGGACAAAGAGAATCTACGCCACACAATGTACAGTGAAGTGCTGGATATTATTTCTAGTTATGAGGCTGGTTTTGCAGAAAATCTAAAAAAAGAATATCAAAGCTTAGAGCGCAAATTGACTGTTTTTGAAACAGATAAATTATTTTCTGAATTTGAAAAACAGAGATTGTGGGAGCCTTTGCGAGAAAAAGCACGAAATAAAATGGCGAGTCGTGATTTGTGTTTCAGAGATGCACTACATAAGAATTTGGAGGAGTATATTAGCTCTGTTCCACAAGCAGACTTTGACCGCTTTCTTGGAGATAAAAGTATGGAGCTCGAACAACGATTTGAAGAGTATAAGGAAACGCTTAAACGCTTAAAAGAAAGGGAGTAATGATTATTTATATATCAAATGAGCAAGCGGAACAAACGCACAAAAAAACGATAGAATATAGTGGTGGGGGTGATTGTGGAGCAATCAATATAGGTTATTTGTATAGTGCATTAGAGTTGATCCAAAATGATGATTACTACCCTACATTTGAAGAAAAACTAATTCATTTAGTTTGGTCTATTAACCGTAATCATGCTTTTTCAGATGGAAATAAACGTTTATCAATAAGCTTAGGTGTACAGTTTTTATCGTTAAATGGATATTTGTATTGCATAGAACGTTTTTTGCGTGATATGGAGAATATAAGCTATCATCTAGCTGCAGGAAGAATAGAAAAAGGATTGCTGGCAGAAACTATTCATTCATTTTTAGAAGGTGAAGATGACTTCTGTGAGGAACTAAAAATAAAACTCTTAATTGCTATTGACAATCAAGAAATTTGAAAACGAACAATCAACGAATAGTATCATATCAATCAATTATATTTTTAATTATCGTTTAAAATAACGATATTTGTAGTATGATAGCATTTATTACTGGTAGGCAATGTGAACAAAGATTAGAATTATGACAACATATAAAACAATAGCAGAATCAAAAAACTTTATTATTTTGGACAAATACACCAAACAGTCCGTGGTAAAGGAAGTAGCTGCTAGCTACCAGACAGAGGCGGCTTTGGAGCGGGAACTTATCCAAGACCTACAAAATCAAGGTTATGAATACCTTCCTAAACTTTCTACTCCCCAGGCTATGCTTGCCAATGTGCGATTGCAGCTTCAATCGCTCAACAATATGACGTTTACAGACAGTGAGTGGACGCGTTTTGTGGAGGAGTATTTAGACAAACCAAGCGATAATCTTGTTGAAAAAACAAGGAAAATTCACGACAATTACATTTACGATTTTGTTTTTGACGATGGGCATATTCAAAATATATACTTAGTAGACAAAAAGAACGTCGCTCGTAATAAAGTGCAGGTAATCTCACAATTCGAACAAAAAGGAACCAATGCCAATAGATATGATGTTACCATATTGGTCAATGGATTGCCTTTGGTACAGGTAGAGCTTAAAAAGCGTGGCGTGGCTATCCGTGAAGCGTTCAATCAAGTACATAGATATACCAAAGAGAGTTTTAATAGCGAAAATTCACTCTTTAAATACCTGCAGCTTTTTGTTATCTCAAACGGTACTGACAGTAGATATTTTGCGAATACAGTTGAGCGAAATAAAAACAGCTTTGACTTTACCATGAACTGGGCAAAGGAAGACAACACTCTAATCAAAGACTTAAAGGATTTTACCGCAACATTTTTTGAAAAAAATACCTTGTTAAATGTACTGCTTACTTATTCGGTATTTGATGCTAGTAATGTGCTACTTGTTATGAGGCCTTATCAAATAGCAGCCACAGAAAGAATTTTATGGAAAATAAAAAGTAGCTATCACTCCAAACAATGGTCTAAACCCGAGAGTGGCGGTTACATTTGGCACACCACAGGCTCGGGAAAAACCCTTACCAGTTTTAAAGCGGCACGCTTAGCCACCGAGCTTGATTTTATCGATAAAGTGTTTTTTGTGGTTGACCGAAAAGATTTGGACTTTCAAACGATGAAAGAATACCAAAAATTCTCGCCCGATAGTGTGAACGGTTCCAATAGCACAGCTGGTCTAAAGCGGAATATTGAGAAAGAGGATAATAAAATCATTGTAACCACGATACAAAAACTCAACCACTTAATGAAAATGGAGCATGATTTACCCATCTATCAAAAACAAGTAGTATTTATCTTTGATGAGGCACACCGCTCTCAGTTTGGTGAGGCTCAAAAAAACTTAAAGAAAAAATTTAAAAAATATTGCCAGTTTGGTTTTACAGGAACACCCATTTTTCCTGAAAATGCTTTAGGAGCAGAAATTACAGCAAGTGTATTTGGTAGAGAATTGCACTCCTACGTAATTACGGATGCCATAAGGGATGAAAAAGTACTGAAATTTAAGGTAGATTACAATGATGTACGACCCAAGTTCAAAGCAATTGAAACAGAGCAGGATGAGAAAAAATTAAGTGCTGCGGAAAACAAAACCGCTTTGCTTCACCCTTCTCGTATAAGTGAAATTTCTCAGTATATATTGACTAACTTTAGGTATAAAACCCATAAAAATAGGGGAGGCAACAAAGGTTTTAACGCCATGTTTGCAGTGAGTAGTATACCTGCTGCCAAATGTTATTATGAGGAATTAAACCGCTTACAAAAACAGAGTGATAAGCCGCTGAAAATAGCGACAATATTTTCCTTTGCCGCCAACGAAGAACAACATGCCAAAGGCGACACAGAAGATGAAACTTTCGATACTTCTGCACTAGATATTAGTGACAAAGAGTTTTTGACTAAGGCAATTGCGGACTATAATGTTATGTTTAAAACCAGTTATGGCGTTGATAGTAACGAGTTTCAGAACTATTATCGCGACCTTGCTAAACGTGTAAAGAACAGAGAAGTTGATTTGCTAATTGTAGTGGGCATGTTCCTTACTGGCTTTGATGCACCAACACTCAACACCTTATTTGTTGATAAAAACCTGCGTTATCACGGTTTAATTCAAGCCTTTTCACGAACCAACCGAATTTATGATGCCACAAAAACTCTTGGCAATATTGTTACTTTTAGAGATTTACAAAAAGCTACTGTTGAGGCCATTACTCTATTTGGAGATAAAAATACTAAAAACGTAGTTCTTGAAAAGAGCTATAAAGAATATTTGGAAGGTTTTACGGATATTGCTACAGGGGAAGCTCGTAGAGGTTATGTGGAGCTTGTAAAAGAATTAAATGAAAAGTTCCCAAACCCCGAAGCGATAGTTACTGAAAAAGATAAAAAAGAATTTTCAAAACTATTTGGAGAGTATTTGCGTATTGAAAACATATTGCAGAATTACGATGAATTTACCCATCTCAAAGCACTTCAATTAATAGATATAAATGATACTGATGCTATTGAAATATTTCAAGAAACTTATTTTGTGGCAGATGAGGATATAGCTACTATGCAAGAGATTGAATTGCTATCAGAACGCACTATCCAAGATTATCGATCTACTTATAATGATATCTGCGATTGGTTGAGACGAGAGAAAAGTGGCAAAGAATCCGAAAGGTCAACAATTGATTGGGATGATGTAGTTTTTGAAGTAGACCTGCTAAAGTCGCAAGAAATAAACCTTGATTATATTCTTGAATTGATATTTGACAACAATACAAAAACTAAAGATAAAGTTGCCTTAGTAGAAGAAGTTCGTCGTGTTATAAGAGCAAGCATAGGCAATAGAGCAAAAGAGAATTTAGTTGTTGATTTTATTAATGAAACAGACCTTGAGGCAATTGAAGATAAAGCAAGTATTATAGATTCATTCTTAGCTTATGCCCAAGAAAAACAGAAAATAGAGGCAAGAGAATTAATTGCAGATGAAAATTTAAATGAGGCAGAAGCAAAACGATATATTACAGCATCTTTAAAGCGTGAGTTTGCAAGTGAAAACGGAACAGAGCTAAATGCCATTTTACCTAAAATGAGCCCTCTAAACCCTCAGTATTTGACAAAAAAGCAGAGTGTTTTTCAAAAGATTGTTTCGTTTGTAGAGAAGTTTAAAGGAGTGGGAGGGCAACTTTGACAATTATTTGACACTCAAGTACAGAGTCATAAAATAGAAAAAACAAACTAATGAAAATTACACATGTAGCTATTTGGACGGAAGATATAGATGCTATGAAAGCTTTCTATGAGACCTATTTTGATGGTAAGGCGGGCGAAAAATATGTAAATAAGCACAAAGGATATACTTCTTATTTTATATATTTTGATGGCGATGTAAGTCTGGAATTAATGCATAGGCAGGACATACCCAACGAAAACAAGCTTAGAAAAGAATATTTGGGCATCACACATCTTGCTTTTTCAGTAGGCAGCAAGGAAAAAGTCGAAGAACTAACAGCGCGTCTTCGCCAAGATGCTTATAATATTATTGGAGAGCCCCGACTTTCTGGCGACGGCTACTACGAAAGTGTTGTAGCCGATCCAGAAAATAATAGGATAGAGATATTGGCGTAGAGGCTTAAGAATTACGAGACTATTCTCCAATCATTTCCAAGAGAGCTTTCGCCCAGTAGGGCTCGCTATTTAGTCCTGGCACAAAATGAAATTCTTGCCCTCCATTGTTCATGAATATCTTTCTTGCTCTAAGGTCTATGTCGTAGAGTGTTTCGAGGTTGTCGGCAGGAAATCCAGGACAAATAACAATGATTTGTTTGGCTCCATTTCGAGGCAGACTTTTAATTGTTTTGTCGAGGCTGGGTTTTAGCCATTTACGTCCTATTGCCGACGAATATACTAGGCAATTTTTATCGGTATCCAAGTCTAGCTCTTCGCTAAGTAAGCGTATTGTTTCTTCAATTTGATATTCGTAGTCGAAATCAAATCCCTTGTCTTTTCCTGTTTGAACATGATCGAGCGGTAGACTGTGAAAGCTAAAAACAAGCTTGTCGTAGGCCTTATCTGTATAAGGTTTGAGGCTTGTGGCCAGCGATTTGATGTAGGGCGAAGATTTGAAAAAGGGCTTTAGTATTTTTAGCTTGAAGGAATAATATTTTTTCTTGTGCGTTTTTATCAGTTCTTCTACTGCTGTTTGATATGAGGACTGTGCATGCTGAGGAAACATAGGTAGCACATGCAAGTCTAATAGCCTGGGCTTATCCGCTTGTATTCTTTGGAGTATTTCCAGCATTTCTGGCATTCCATAGCGCATAGCTATTTCTACGGGCAATCCGGATTGGGCATTTAACTCTTGTGCCAAACATTGGGTGTTGTATATAAGGGGCGATGCCTGATTCGCCTCGTCCCAAATCAAATCGTAGTGACTGGCAGCCCGTGATGCTCTCAGAGGGGCAATGATTTTTTTTGCAAGGATTGTTCTGTACCAATCTGGCGCACTTAGTACCAAGGGGTCGGACAGCATTGTGGCAATAAACCATTCTACATCTTTCTTTTCTTTCGTTTGAGGACTTCCTGTATTGAGTATTAGTATTGCTTTTGAATTCATTTGTTTCATTTCACAAATTTAGCGCATTTTTTTTGTTTTCTTGCTTTTTTGATTCTCAATTTTGAATATTTAATCCTATGTTTTAACATTTAGATTGTGATTTCTTAAATTCACTAGGAGAGATGCCATACTCGTCTTTAAAATATTTTCGGAAATATTTTACATCGTTAAAACCCACCATTATAGCAACTTCATTGACATACAGCTGGCTTTTTAGGAGTAATTCGGCAGCTCTTTTTATACGTAGTATGCGAATAAATTCCGATGGTGTTTTGGCTGTTAGCGCAAGTATTTTTTTGTAAAAATGCACCCTACTTAAGCCCATTTCAAAGCCAAGCTCTTCAACACCAAAGCTGGCGTTTATAAGATTTATCTCTACTATGGCAATTGCTTTTTTTATAAACTTTTGATCCAAAGACTCTATGTCTATTTCTTGAGGGGATATATTTATTGTTTTCTTGAGTTTTTCTTGCTTTTGCTTTTGCTTCTCCATTATGCGAGATACTTTTAGTATGAGGAAGTCATAATTGAAGGGTTTGGAGATATAATCATCGGCACCCGCTTCAATACCCGAAAACTTATTCTCGTCAGAGGTTTTGGCTGTCAATAGAATGATGGGTATATGAGAAATACGCAGGTCCCGTTTTATCATTCTACAAAGCTCCAAACCATCTATCTTAGGCATCATCACATCTGAGATAATTAAATCGGGTATTTGCTTAAGAATCATATCGTGTGCAATTTCTCCATCTGCAGCTGTAATTATATTAAAAGTATCCTTGAAAAGTGTGGACATAAAATTTCTAAAATCCTCATTGTCGTCGACCAAAAGTAAGAGCGGAAATAGTGGCTTTACTTCCAGTCTATTTTCGATACTAATTGCTTCTATGAGGTTTTCTTCTGATGCTGCAACAATCTCTTTTGGTCTCTCAATATAAGATTCTATACTCGAACAAGTGGCAGGAATAAGAACCGTAAAGGTAGAACCCTGACCAAGTATGCTATTAAGCTCTATTTTTCCATGGTGAAGCTTAACAAATTCTGCTGCCAAATGTAGCCCAACCCCCGTACCTGTAAAGTTTGCAGTCTCTGGCGTTTTTACACGAAAGAACCTATCGAATATTTTTTCTTGGTTTTCTTTGGAGATACCTATCCCCGTATCAGCAATGCTGAGTTTGAGTATCTTTTTGTCCTCACTTATAAACTTAACGAGACTAATATTTACATCTATCGTCCCTCCTTGGTGCGTAAACTTAAATGCATTGGATAGCAAATTATTGGTTATTTTTTTTAACTTATCAGAGTCGAAGTCCATATTTAGGCTGGCCATGGCCGAGCAGAAACTCAGACTAATGGATTTCTGGTTTGCCAAATCAGAGAATGAACAGCAAATTTCTTGCAAAAAAGGAACCACATCGCCATTGGTACTATTGAGGCTGGCTTTGTGAACATCTAGCTTTCTAAAATCCAACAACTGGTTTACAAGTTGTAATAGGGCTTTGGCATTTTTGTGTACCATCTGAAGTAAGAATTTATTCTCTTTAATTTTTTCTTCTGCAAGTAGTTTTTCAATAGGATTGATGATCAGACTTAGGGGGGTTCTAAATTCATGACTTATGTTGGTAAAGAATAAGAATTTCATCTCATCCATCTCATGAAGCTGTTTGGCCTCAATTAATTTTTGTGTCTGTTCAAATTTTCGTTCTTGTTTGCGCAAATTGAAATGCAGTAAGTACCAGATGCCGAGAGTAAAGAGTGCTGTATAAATAAGGTAGGCCCACCATGAAAACCAAAACGGAGGACGCACTATTATTGTGAGTCTAATGGGTTCTTCGTTCCAAAGTCCGTCATTGTTGCTCGCATACACTGACAGCTGGTAAGTTCCTGGTTTAAGATTGGAATAAGTTGCTGAGCCTACTCCGTTGGAGCTTAATATCCAGTCTTCATCAAAGCCTTTGAGTTTGTATTTGTACTTATTTTTCTTTGCACTTATGTAATTGAGAGCCGAAAAAAATATAGTAAATGTTTTGTGGTCGTATGCCAAGGTAATTTCAGAGCTTTCTACAATAGATTGATCAATGATTCTTCTGTTTTTGTATTTTTGGGCTGGCTCTATTTCTTGGTTCTGTATGCAAAGCTGCGTAAACTGGGGTTTGGGAACTATTGTATTGGATTTTATATCGCTTGGAAAAAAAGAAATATACCCCTTGGCACATCCCATAAATATCTTTCCCGAGGGAGATTTGTAAGCTGCATTTCGGTTAAATATAAGACTGGGCAAGCCATCGTTTTCAAAGAAAGAGTTGAGTTGTATCACTTTATTGTCGTACACATTATCTTTGAGAATGTGTACCAAGCCATTGCTTGTACCAGCCCATATATCTCCCTGGTCATCCTCTATAATAGACATTACTTGCTTGCTGGGAAGCCCATTGGCTTCATTTATTTCCCTAAGCTTCTTGGTTTCAAAATTGTATATCAATATACCATTGTAGCTGGCTACCCACAAATGTCCTTTGTTGTCGATTATACTTGCGGTAATATCTGATTTCACATTTGATTTAAATACACTTGTTTTTTCTGTTTTTGAAAATGACTTAATTTGATGCGTTTCCATATTAAGAATATCAATTCCCCATTCGGTCGATAAGTAGGCAATCACAGAATCTTTTGAAAACATGGAAATGATATAATTGGAAGTCATCTCTTGATTGTTTTTGGTGTTGTAGATACTAAGTGTGTTATTGGCTATGTTATATTTATTGATACCTCCTCCCAATGTAGCAAGCCACAAATTTCCTTTTTTGTCTTGTTGCATATCAAATATACAGCGTTCAGACAATATAAAAGGACTTTCTCTTTTAGGGTTTATATTTGTGAAATGCTTGCCATCGTAACTGTTGAGACCTCCAAGAAAGGTACCAAACCAAAGAGTCCCTTTTCTATCTTCGAGGATGGAAATAATAATATCTGAGGAAATACTTTGAGGATTACCAAATTCGTTTTTGAATACTTGAAAGGTTTCCTTTTTTGCATCGTATTTCAACAAGCCTCCACCATCTGTTCCTATCCAAAGATTGCCTTTGGTATCTTCGTAGAATGAGGTGCAATCTTTTATTTCGGCATCGTTGGTATTAAAAAAGGTCAGTGGATTTTTGTCGAATTTAAACATATTTGGATGGTAGTAAGATATTCCATTTTTTTGGGTTCCTATCCACATTATTTCGTTGTCGTCGTAGAAAAAGCTTACCGTAGAGTTTTGTTTTATTGAATTAGGATCTGAGAGACTGTGCTTGAGGTTGGTGGCGCTTCTCGTATTCTTATCATATATAAACATCCCTCCATGATCCGAAGCAATCCATATCTTTCCCGTTTTGTCTTGGCTTACATCTTTTATAGCATCAAAAAAAATGTTTTTATCAAACCCTATGGGAGATATCCATTCGAGACTTTGCGTGTCTAAATATGAGATGCCTTTGCCTTCGAAACTGGGATATACCCAAGGTAGCCCTTCTTGGTCTATGAATAATTGTTTGGGATAAAAGGAATTATTGTCTCGTATGAGTGCTTCATTGCGTAGGTCGATGCTATTTGTCGCTTGATTGTATCTTTCGATAAGTCCATTCTCAAATAAGAGCCAAAAAAGTGAGTCCTGTGTTTTTATAGCATTGATTTCCCCCAGACTAATATTGCCTTTGATGTCCGATTGCTGAAAAAAAAAGACCTTTCTGGATTGTACATCATACTTGTATATTCCATCATCTTGGTAGTAGGCAAAGAAGTTTTTGTCCTTATCGATTTCAATAAACTTTGGATTAGGCTTTAGCTTCATATTTTGCAGCAAAATGGAGGTGTTGTGTGAAAAGGTTTCAGTCTTGTAGTCATATATGGCATATAGTTCGGCATCATTGATCCATAGATTACCATGAATATCTTCTTGTATGCCCTGTATTCGATTGGAAATTAGGCTATGCTTGTCGTTCTCTTTGGTATAAAACACCTTGAAATTATACCCGTCAAAACGATTGAGCCCATAGTTGGTACCAAACCACATAAATCCTCTACTGTCTTTGAATATACAATCTACTTGGTTGTTGGATAATCCATCACTGTTGTCTAAGGACGCAAAGGTGTAAGTATCTGCTTCAGCCTTACTTGAGAGAAAGACTGAGAGAAATAGTATCAGTGTAATGAGCTGTGGCTTCATGACTAACTTACAAAGTATGATTCTTGAAATTGTGCAACTTCGGGAATCCTCCCTTTTGAAGAGGTGAGGCGAATCGTCCCGATGCCATGCCTGCTGTATTCATAAAATATCTTCTTTTCATTTGTTTGTCTATTTATTATTTGTTTGTCTCTACTGTGGGAGGAAACCTATTAGTGGCTTACCCTCTTCCCTTGGTGCTAGGATACAAAAAACGGGTATATGTCAATTATTTGCTTGTCAGTTGACAGCTGGCTGTTTCTAGTCCTTGCGAATAAGCTTTGACAAATATACTACCTTTTTGTTTATCCGATTGCACAATTACTAAGGCTTTTCCATTAAACAAGTGCCTTTCTGACTTTTTCAAAGAGGCATTATCAGTAGGATCTCCATTGTCGGTGCCTACAATACGTCCATTGAGCCATACTTCGGAGTTCCAATATACTCCATCAAAATCTATATAGAACTGCCTTCCTTATCACCGCCCTTGGTCATTACACAGCACTTCAAGAGCGTTGAGCAAGTATGCTGCTGGCGCATTCCAGTTGATGGCTA
Organism: Bacteroidales bacterium; assembly: GCA_003851245.1. Lineage (GTDB taxonomy): Bacteria > Bacteroidota > Bacteroidia > Bacteroidales > Azobacteroidaceae > BHEP01. Next base: position 29,346 of record BHEP01000012.1, read on the forward strand.
TTTCGTTTGATGCAAAAGAGTCGACATGGTCTACGAATGCAGTTTCGGGCTCCGTGCGTGGATAGCTACACTTGTCTTGCATGCCCGGATTGGGACCTCCAGAGAGCAATCCGGGTATGGGTGCATCTATGCCATCGGCCTGCGATTGTCGGTGGTGGGGGTTCATGACTTGTTTGGTGCCGAAGCCCGTAAGGAAGCAATAAGTTGTGGCATTGCGTCCTAGCAGGTAATCGGCATTGGATAGGCTGGCATTGAGGTACTTCACATCCTGTGTTATGTAGTATGCATTGATAAGCAATATTCCCTGGTTGGCAGCTACGGCACTACTTCCCCAAACAAAATCTTTGGAACTTTGTCCCATTGGACAAGCAAAGGCACTGCTAGATGTGCTAGCTACAAATTTGTCGGCTATTTGCAGCAAGTCTTTTTGGGCATTGGGCAGGAGGGTTTGCATTTTGCCTACACGCAAAAGGGTGTAAGTGCCTAGCATACCCACATCGGCCCAAGATGGAATAGGGCATTGCGCATTGTAATGTTTTTGCAAGGTCTGGGCATACATTGCTTGGTTTGTGGTAGCATACAATTCGCAAGCAGCCCAGAATCGCTCGTCGTCAAAGTGCTTGTCTCCATATCCACCCGTAACTATTTGAGGAAGGTAGCGTTTGTTTATTTCATCTTGGTCATACTGCATTTGAGGATTTGCCACCGCCCATTGCCAAGCCTTTGTGGCAGCATGCAGGCAGCTATCAGCAAGTCCGGGCAATGCCTGATCCCTATTCCAGGGCTTGTATACCCGCGCCGCCTGTGCCATTACGGCAGCAAAATTGAGGCTTGCAGCTGTTCCCTTTTGCACAACATAACGTGGGGCAGTGCATTCGTGGGGCATCAGCATGCCATCGAAATTGGCATTGGTGCATTTGTTGTATACGCCCCCATCCGAGGGGTCTTGCATGGTGAGCATCCAACGGAGATTGTAAAGCACTTCATCCAAAATATCGGGTATCTGGTTATGGCTTTCAGGTATATTGAGAGTCTGGAGGTTGAAGTAAGAAGGAAAATCTTCGTACGCCGATAGAAGTGTGCCCATTGTTATGCCGCTGTTGACGATGTATTTGTTGTAATCGCCTGCATCATACCATCCCCCTGGCGAAGAAATTGGGCTTCCCTGGGGTCGTGATGCCGAAGCTGCTGAAGGATGCACCAACACGCTGGTGTCGGGATGCCCTGCTGGTCGGTGCCAAATACCTGCATAGGGAGCCTCTAGGGGCATGGAAGCCCTTTGGTAGTAGAATCCTTTGATAGAGGATTGGGCTACTGCTTCTTGCACATTGTTGGCGATGACAAAAACTGGCGAAATAGCATCTCCTGCCCGTATCGCAAAACTACCAGTGGAGGTGAAGCCCGAAAAGTCGGCAATGCGGGTTTGCAGTGATGAGTTGGCCGACTTGCGCAAGATACTCAATGGGGCACTGAAGAGGGTATCGCATTGGGATGCGTCAACAACATGAAAGGTCCTTGCTGACCCATCGCCTATCACTACAGCTATTTTTGGAAAGTGGGGATAAAACCCAACTTGGTTTAGCACAATCTCGGTGCCCTGTGCTTGCAGACTGGCAAAGCCAAGCCATGTAAGGAGTATAATGTATGTTGTTTTCATCATTTAGATTGTTATTGTTGATTGTAGGTTGTTGTTTTCATATAAAATACATTGTTTCTCCTGGTTTTGACAATTGCTTTCTCTTCCTTGTCTACGGGTTTCTAAGTGGTCATTTGCAAAGGCAAACTCCCTTCGTTATCACCTATACCACGCCACACGAGGCGTTAGGGAGCCAGCACCTTTCCTGTGGCGATGTCTATTTATGTGAAATATCGGGGTCTATGCCTTCTATATCCACCCAAATGCTTTCCCCTATGTGCGCAAGCACATAGGGGAGAGCATGCCAATGATATGGCAGCAAGGATGATTGTTAGGCGATTAAATAGCTTCATTGTATGTATGTTTAGAGTTTTTTGTGTGTTGAATATCATATTTATAAGTATTCATGCACAATTATTCCCCAAATATAGTGTTAAAAGATTAATAACTATATCCTTTGCGTTTAAAAAACCACACATGGCTAAAACCAGAGCCTCGTCTTCTGAGCCCAAGTTCGTCTTCTGTGAGTTTGAATATGTCGTATACGTTTGGGTTTGGTGCATCCGATTTGTCCCAATAGCTGATATTGGAATTTAGAATCTTTACTTGATTAAAGACCATATCTCCCACTGTTAGCTCGTAGGTTTCGAAGAATCCTTTTTCTGTTTTGACTACACTACTTCCATCGGCAGATTTATGCACAAAGGTAAAATTGGCAGCTCCATTGAGGTCGAAAGTCATCTCGTCAAACAATACCCCATTTTCATTCATTTCGGCAATGCTGGGACTCCACCAACCGGGGCTTGTAGCCCATTCCGAATCAACACCAAAGAGCTTTCCGGTGGGTATATCTGTTGCCCATACCCAGGTTTCCCCTTTGCCGTTATTAGACAATAGATTCCATGAAATGGGGCTATAGAAATAGGATTCATCGTTGTTGGTAACAATTATTTTCCTTTCAGTAGCTACCTTACCTCCCTGAGAAAGGGCGATAAATTTAATGGTATGCTCACCAGCAAAGGGAATGTTTATGGTGTCTTTTTGTTTGTTGGAAAAGCCTGTACCAAAATTCCAAAAGGGCAATATCTGCGGTGTTTGGTTTTCCATATAAATGATGTTGTCCTTTACTGTGTTTTGAGTGACGGATATTTTGAGACTACCCTCGCTAGGCATGTTGCCCAAACCATATTCATCGGGTGTGCAGGCACTAAAAACGCTTGCCAACAAAAGCAAGGAAATACATATATTTGTTATTAACTTATTCATAATCATTGTTATATTATTTAGTTTGACCATCCTGGATTTTGTTTCAGCACTCCATTAGAGCGTGTGATTTGAGAATTTGGTATCATCATAAAGCCTCTTGTCTTTTTTATGTTTTCGGCATATATTACCACCTCATCTTCAACATTTCCACTCAGCACTTTTTGTCTCTGTGCAATGGTAGAAGCAGCTACATCAATTCCTTGACGAAGTAAGTCCCAATATCTAATGGCTTCGAAAGCAAATTCAAACCTACGCTCGTTCATGATATTTTCTTTTGACACTGTGCGAGGAGTTAATCCTGCACGTGTGCGAACATCATCGTAATATTGTTGTGCGTTTGAAGATTCCAACTCAGCAGCCATAAGCAATACATCGGCATAGCGTACTACAATAAAGTCTTGCTCTTGTGAGTTGTGAAAGTCATTTGCTCCTCCTGTATCGGATGTGCTATTGTCGGGCAAAACGATGGGTGTATATTTCTTATTTGTATATCCCGTAAATTCTCTCTGGTCTTTCAAGTTGAAAGAGCTTTTAATGCCTTCACCTTCAATATCTATAATGGATGCTACTTTTCGTTTGTCGTTTATATCATATGCGTTTACCAGTTTAGGATTCACGGTGCAAGCCCCCCAGCCCTTTCCGTAGGGCGACCAGTTTGTTTGACGCATACCCATCATCACTAGCCAGTAATTGGCATCGGCCATTCCGTCGTAGTTGGAGGTATTGTTGAATTTTTGTGCAAATACAGTTTCTTTGTTTCCCATACCAGCATAAGCCGATTTGTCGAGTTTGTTGTCAGCCTCTATAGGCACATAAGATGCAGCAGGCCACAAGGATTTAAATTCTTCTACCAATCCAAACTCACCACTATTGATTATGTCTTCCAAGCCAGACAATACTTCGATTTTGCTGATCCCTAGGTCGTCTTTTGCATAACAACCTGTATAAAACAAGTATGCACGAGCCAACATTGCCTTGGCAGCATAAGGAGTCACTCTACCATCATTTTCGCTAGCTTTTGCTTTGGGATAAGCATCGGCAGGAATGTTGTGTATGGAATATTTGAAGTCCTCCACAATTTGGTTGTATACTTCTACAGGCTCGACTTGCGGAATGTTGTCGGCTGTTGGCACGGTTAGTAAGGGTATTTTTTCAAATAAACGTACTAAGTCAAAATACAATATAGCACGTAAGAAGCGAGTTTCTCCTTCGATGCGCTCACGAGTTGTAGAGCCAGCAGGAAACTCTATTCCATCCAGTTTTATAATCAGAGTATTGCATCTGAATATTGCTGCATAATAATTGGTCCATGCTTCGTCAAAAACATTATTGTCGGAGGGAGACTGGGTAATATCGAAACGATCCAATGCTTGATAAGATCTACTATCGGTATTGCCTGTGGCTCCAAAGCAATTGTCGGACAATACCTCGGAGGCTATATAAAAAGACTGTTGACTAGCCGTACGTTGAAAACCATCATAACATCCTATCAATGCCATTTCGGCATCGGCTGGTGTTTTGTAAAAGTTCTGATCCATCAGTTCTGTCTTTGATTCGACATCAAGAAAGCTATCTGTGCAAGATACTAGAAACACGCATCCCAGAGATAAAATATATAGTTTTAATTTGTTCATGATTGTTGCTTGTTAGATATTGTTAAAATTTAATATTTACACCCATCAAATAAGTTCTAGGACGTGGGTAATATCCTAGGTCTATTCCTGATACCCAATCACTGGTGCCGTATCCAACTTCTGGATCCATCCCATCATATTTGGTAAAAGTAAAAGCATTCTGTACCGATCCGTATATTCTGAGCTGGCTTATATGTTTCCATTTGATAATTCTATACAAATCGTATCCAAGGGTGATGTTGCTTATGCGTAGAAAATCGCCATCTTGCAAGTATAGATCAGAAAATTGCCAATTTATATTTGTTTCAGTTACACGCGGCATTTTGTTTGAGGTGCCTTCACCTGTCCATCTATCGAGAATTGCTGTGGTGAAATTGGCTTGTTTGTTTGTATGGTTGCGATATGATTGCACTATTTTATTCCCAATTACTCCATTTGCATTCATCGAAAAGTCGAATCCTTTGTAGTCTAAAGCAATATTAAAACCTAATGACACGCTTGGTATTCCATTGCCTAAGTTGGTTTTATCCTCTTCGGGAGTTATCTTACCATCTTTATTTACATCTACATATTTTATGTCTCCAGGCTTGGGATTCGATTGTAGTATACCATTTCCGGCTGCTCTCCAGTCTTCTATCTCCTGCTCGTTCTGAAATATACCATCTGTTTTGTACCCCCAGAAATAACCTATGGCGTAGCCATTTTGAGCACGGTAAAATTCATCTGAATTGTCGAATAGCATCTTGGATGCTCCATGAATAATTCCATCTTCGGTAGGAATAGATCCTACTCTGTTCTTGTTGTAGGCTCCATTTACACCAATAGAATAATTTAAGTTATTCATATTGTCGTTCCAATTCAAAGCTAGTTCCAATCCTGTATTTTTCACATTTCCTCCATTTATATACGGAGCACCAGCACCAGCGGTAGCTAAGATAGGAGCTTCTACCAACCAATCTTTAGTCGATTTTACGTAGAAGTCGGCATTAAGCCCCAAGCGACTATTCAAGAATCGGGCATCTACACCTACATTGGTTTGTTCGGAGGTTTCCCATTTCAAGTTTTCGTTCGACAAGCGATTAGGATATGCTCCTGGCACGTTTGTTTTGTTGGTGCCAAACACATAATATGCCGCAGGATTGCTACTAGAATATCCTGTTGATGTATTTACAGGCGATGCGTATTGAAAGTTGCTTATATTTTGGTTGCCTACCTGCCCCCAACTAAGCCTCAATTTGAGGAAATCCATATATGATCTGGATACATCCTCCATAAAGCTTTCGTTGGTAACTACCCATCCTGCCGAAGCCGAAGGGAAATATCCCCATCGATTGCCTTTTGCAAACTTAGACGAACCATCGGCACGTAAGGTAGCATTGAACATATATTTTTCTTGAAAATTATAGCCCAACCTACCAAAATAAGAAGCACGGCGGCTTACGACTTCTGGTTTTCCTCCCAGGATGCGGGTTTCTACCACATTTCCATCGCTATCGAGGTGTGCTTGCCCAGTGGTATTGTCCAAATATGCATGAGCAAAATCGTTGAACTGCGACAGTAGATTCCAGTTGGAAGCATTCATATAGGTACCCTGATAGCGAACGGATTCCATACCTGCCAATACATTGAAAGTATGGTCGTCGGCTACCTTAAAATCGTAACTTGCAGTGTTGATCCAAGTTAGTGTATGTCCCTTGCTCATATTTTGTGTCGTCGTAGTATGGTCATTGTTGTATGAATAAATAGAATATTGATAGAAGGGATCAAAGCTGCGATATTCGGATGCGTAGTAATTGATTCCTAAGGTCGATTTTATCTTTAATCCTTTGATGGGGTTCAATTCGGCATATAGATCAGACATTAGCTTTTGCACATCATTTTCATTGTTGGTATTTGTCATCATCGCCCCATAAGGATTTCCATCGGCCTTGTACCAAGGCGAATTGCTGGTGTCGTTGTACGGACTATCATATATATTGTTGTTACTATAAACGGGCGACAGAGGAGAGGTGCCAAACGCCCCACGCAATGTGTTGCTATATTGGTTGCCCACACTTACGCCTCTATTTTTGATGTAAGTAAAATTCATGTGCTGCCCAACCTTCAATACATCTTCATAAAGCTTGTGCTCCGTATTGACTCTAAAGCCATATCTTTCGTAATTTGATACATCCTTTCCTCCTACAATTCCTTCTTGCGCAGTATAATTCAACGAAATGGCGTAGGTGGAGGTTTCTGAGCCTCCACTGATGTTGAGGGAATAGTTTTCTGTTTTTGCGTTGTCTTTAAACATTTGGTTCACCCAGTCGGTATCTGCAAGTCCTTCCATTGCATCAAAATCGAACATTGAAGACCCTGAGTTTATCGCTTGTTCGTCCATGATGGTTTTATACTCTTGAGCGTTGAGCATTTGTGCTTTGCGACCCACTTTTTGCACACCATAGTATGCGTCAAACGAAACCCTACCCTTGCCTTTAGTGCCTTGTTTGGTAGTTACCAACACCACTCCATTGGCAGCCTGTGCTCCGTATATAGCAGCCGAAGCTGCATCTTTTAGCACATCTATCGACTGTATGTCGGCAGCATTGAGCACACTGATATCACCTTCTATGCCATCAATGATGTAAAGAGGTCCTGAATTGCCTACCGTGCCTAGTCCACGAATGGTTACTTTCATTTCGGCACCAGGCTGTCCCGATGTTGATGAGATATTTACACCTGGGGTTTGCCCTTGCAGTGCTTGAAGAGGGTTTGTGGTGTTTAGTCTTGCTAGTTCATCTCCTTTCACCTGAATGGTGGCTCCAGTGTTGAGCTTCTTTTTTTGTACGCCATATCCAACTACCACCACCTCGTCGAGCAATTCTATATCTTCTTTCATAGTGACATTGACTATGCTTACTCTTACTACGACTTCTTGTGAATGAAAACCGATGTATGAAAATACCAGGGTCTTTCCTGTTTCCACTTCTAGGGAATACTTGCCATCTAAATCCGAAACGGTGCCTGTGCTGGTTCCTTTTACTACAATACTGACTCCGATAAGAGGCATTCCGTCGGATTCTGACACTATTGTTCCCGACACCTTCTCGACCTGTGTCGATGCGGCCCATAGTGGCACTGATGACAGGCAAAGCAAAAGCATAATTGCCCAGGCTCGGAATGTGTTGAGGCAGCGAATAGTACCTAAACCTTGTTTGTGATTCTTTTTCATCTTTTTTGTTGTATTAATTCTAAATAATTATAGTTGTATTTCTTGTTTAACACCCTTGTATTCTATGCTTATTCCTGTATTGGACACAGTATTTGCACGAGGATTGTTTTTATCGACAAGAACGATGTTTATTTTGCGCTCTTTGATCATTCCCTCAAAGCCACCTTCGATCTCTGATATGGTCAATATTTTGGATTGCTCGTTGTATGAAAATGTGGTATTGGCAAAAGCTCCTTTTTCGTAATTGTAATTGGTGTTTTCATCTTCATAAAGTGCGAATGTAGCATCTTTTCCTGCATACACCCAAAGGGTGAGGTCTGTTTGTGGCTCGGTGGTGTTTTGGATAATTTCGCCTGTAGGGATTATCGAACCTTCGCGCACAAAGAGAGGTATTCTTTCGTAGGGTGCATCTACACTCATCTTTTGCCCTCCAGCAATGTGCTTGCCAGTGTATAGATCGTACCATCCAGAGCCATTAGGGAAATATACTTCGCGGCTACGAGCCTTGTACTGGTAAACTGGGCATGCCATGATGCTAGGGCCAAACATATACTGGTCGCCAATGCTTAATACTTTCTTGTCGCTTGCAAAGTCCATCACCAAGGGACGCATGATGGTGTAGTCTTCGAAATAACATTTCCCTGCAAGGGTATATATATAAGGCATCAAACGGTAGCGCAATTCATTGTAATAGACAATACTTTTATAAGCTGGATGATTGTCGGGGGCGATGTTCCAAGCTTCGCGAAATGGGAATTGTCCGTGTGTACGAAACATGGGAACAAATGCGCCAAACTGATGCCAACGGGTATTGAGCTCCCTCCATTCGTTGAGGTCTTCGGATCCTTCTTTGGCATTTTCGTAACGTTTCTCTACACAGAAGCCACCATTGTCCATCGTCCAATAAGGATTGCCCGAGATAGAAAAGTTGAGCCCTGCCGATATTTGCGTTTTCATATCCTCCCAGCGCGTGCCTATATCGCCACTCCAAATGACGGCAGCATATTTTTGTGAGCCTGCAAAGCCCGATCGTGTAAGAAGATATACTCTGTCTACATCATTTGTTGCCCTTTGTCCTTCATATATACCCTTGGCATTCATTAGTCCATAGGCATTGAAATATTCTGTAGACGATCCCAAGGCTGTTGGGTTCATCAATCGCTTGCGATATTCCATACTCGCATTAGTGAGTATGTCTGGCTCTGAGGCATCCATCCACCAGGCATCTATACCTTTGGAATACAATTTGTCGTTCATCTGATCCCAAAACAACTGGCGTGCTCCCTGATCAAAGGTATCGTAAAACGATCCTATGTATCCTTTGCCAATCCAATCCCTGATGCTGTCTTTGGTTGCCAGGGGATACATCCACCCTTTTTCATCAAATTGCTTGTAGTGCTCTGTGGTATGGTAAAACTTGGGCCAAACCGAAATCATCAGGCGTGCGTTCATGTCGTGTACTTGCTGCACCATGCCTGCTGGATCGGGAAAACGAACAGGGTCAAATTCGTGGCTTCCCCATTCTTCGGTTTTCCAATACGACCAGTCTTGCACAATGTTGTCGATGGGAATATTGCGTTTACGAAACTCCTTGAGGGTTTCGATCAACTCCTCTTGTGTCTTGTAGCGTTCACGACTCTGCCAGAAGCCCATAGACCATTTGGGCATAACCTGCGCCTTACCTGTAATGGTTCTGTAAGATTTGATTACCTCATCGGCATTGTTGCCCCTTATAAAATAGTAATCCAACTGCTTGCCCATTTCCGAACTAAAAGAAAGCTTATTTTGTTCTCTGTCGTCTACTGGGCTCAAAGCCTTGAGACTGATATAAGAAACACCACCATCGGGCTTCCATTCCATCTTGATCTTGTGCTTTTGTCCGGCACTGAGAGTCACAGCAAACTTGTATGAATTGGGATTCCAAGCCGTACGCCATCTTTCGGCCACCACGGGCTCACCGTCAATAAACACCTTGGTATATCCTGCATAATACAATATGAAGCGAAACAAGCCACTTTCTGAGGCTTCAATCTCGCCCTCCCATGCAATTGCAGCGTTGTTGAAAGGAAAGTTATTAGGAAAGTTATTGACCGTCTCAAGGTTTTCGTAATCTATCACACTTTCTTGTCGCTCTACAAATATCTTACTGGGGTCTTGGTCTTGCATGTAGGTAGCACTAAGACCGCCAATATTGCCATGCTTGTCATACAGTTTGAACTGATTCATCTGCTGATAATCACGTGGATCACCAAATTTGGTTACCGAATAATTGTCCCAAAGAATACCATAGTTCTTATTTGAAACAATGAAAGGTACCGATACCTTAGTATTGTATTGAAATAGAATTTCGTTTTTACCCTTGTAGTTGAATTCATCCGCCTGATGCTGCCCGAGTCCATAAAAAGCCTCATCGTCGGGCGACTCAAAGACTTGACGAAAAGCATAAGCCTTGTGCCCATCTATTTCTACTGCCTGAAAGGTTTTGCCTCCTCCTTCATTTTCCTTAAGCAATACATTGCCTTCTAAGTCAGTAAAAGATATTTCGCCAGTGGTGAGGGAAATCAATGCCTTTGTTGTTGCTGTTTGCAGGATTACTTGTTCTCCATCCTCTGAAGCATCCCAATTCTTGTTTGAAGCCAATATGTAAGTAGCAATCAGGCTATTTACTTGGGGAAAATAATCGGCAGGAGTAGCCGTAACATGTATTATATCGTCGGTCACAACTTGAAGTCGGATATTCTTAACCTCCCCTTCTTTGCTATTTGGCAAAGACACAATCACTCCATCGCTTGTTTTTTGATACGGTGTTTCATTGCAGGCTGTCACCAAAATACCTACTAGTAGTAATAATACAAGTTTACGTTTGCTCATTTTAATTAAGTTAAAATTATTTAATTATAATGATGCAAATTTAGGTGTTCTAATTAAGGTTTAATGGTAAAAATGTTTTCAATATGGGGGTTAAATGATAATTCAAGAGGGGTGAAATGTTCTTTTTTAGGGTATGCAATGTTGCATTTGAAGCAATGTATATTCACAAAGGCATTCTACATCATTGTAAGGTTCCAAATAGAGACTACAAGGTATAGGTTATCCATGCCTTATATACCAAGACTCAGGCGCAGGGTCACGCCTTTGTTTGGAATATAGAGAAGATGGTTTAGAAATTATATAGCAATATCATATATTTTGTATATTTGTATTCTCAAATAGAAAGAAGTCCGATTAATAGGGGGCTAGACCACTATTGCTTCATACTAATTTGGTAGTGTTTTCCTTTTTCTGAGTCAAAAGAGGTAATAAAATAAGTTTTGTTTTTGTTGTTTACAAGGCTTTCCACCTTCTCTGTTTTGAATGCCGCATCCTTCACATTGATAGGGAGGTCGGTGCGTAGGATGCAAGTTCTGCCTAGTTTAGATAGTATATTTGCTTTGACGAGTTTTTGGTCTTTCCATTTTATATCGACTTCAAATCCATTTCTAGCACAAAGGCCTCTCACCTCACCATTAGCCCATGCTTGAGGAAGAGCTGGCAGCAGGTGTATTTCGGGTAGCTGACTTTGCAAGAGCATTTCTGTCATACCTGCCAATCCCCCAAAGTTGCCATCAATTTGAAAGGGCGGATGCGCACAGAAAAGATTTCTGTAAGAGCCTCCCGAATTATTGTATTCAGTGCTTCTATTGCCAGTTACTCTCAAGAGGTTTCTAAGCAAAAGGTAGGCATGATCACCCTCCAATAGGCGGGCCCAGGTATTTATTTTCCAAGCCAAAGCCCATCCAGTACCCTCATCGCCACGCAGTTCGAGAGAGCGCCGTGTAGCCTCGGCCAATTTAGGGGTTTTTAAAGGAGATATCTGTCTGCCAGGATGCAATCCTATGAGGTGCGATATGTGTCGGTGGTGAGGGTATGAATCTTCAAAATCCTTGTGCCATTCCAGCAAATTTCCCTTGGCTCCTATTTGTAGGGGGTATAGTTTCGTGAGCTTTTCCTGCAAAAGTGCACGAAAATCCTTGTCGGTATCCAGCGCTATGGACGATTCTATAAGGTTTGTAAATAGGTCGTGAATCAATACCATATCGCAGGTCATGGCTACACTCACCGATCTATTTTTGCCTTGAGGGTCGATGAAGGTATTTTCGGGAGAGGTGGATGGGGCAGTAATCAAATACCCATCCTTGTCTTCTACAAGCCAGTTGAGAACAAATTCGGCGGCTCCCTTCATAACGGGATATGCCTCCTTGCTAAGATATTCAATATCGCCAGTAAAGGCATAATGCTCAAATAGGTGTTGCGATACCCATGGAGCGCCCATCATCCAATTTGCCCAAACGGGATCTCCCTGACCCAAATTTCCTACAGGGTTGGTTTGTGCCCAAATATCAGAATTGTGGTGAAGACACCAGCCCTCCATTCCATAAAAATTCTTTGCCGTCTCCTTTCCATTGATAGCCATATTCTGTATTTGTTTTAGAAAGGGCTCATGGAGTTCTGATAAGTTGGTTATCTCAGCAGGCCAGTAGTTCATTTGGGCATTGATATTGGTGGTATAATTGGCACTCCATGGAGGGCGCATTTCCTTGTTCCATATTCCTTGTAGGTTGGCTGCTATGCCTCCTGACCTAGAGCAAGAAATGAGTAAGTAGCGGTTGTATTGAAAATATAGCATCTCCAGATATTTGTCGTCGCCACCTCTAAGATAGTCTTCCAGTCTTTGGGTGGTATTGATATTTTCTGCATTTTCATCAAGTTGGAGCTCAAAAGATACGCGATCGAATAAGTTCTTGTAATCTATTTGGTGTGTTTTTAGAATTTGCTGATAGGTTTTGGCGTATGCCTTGTCAAGAAAATTGCTGGCTATTTGCTGCTCATCCTTTCCCTCTTTGAAGGGGCATTTGTCGAATCCATTAAAACTACTTGCCGCCGATATATATAAGCATACCTCGGTAGCATTTCTTATATGTAGGCCTTCTTGGTCGGTCGTCAAATCTCCATCAGAAGTTTTGGCCTTGCAAATCATTTGGAAACGCATTCCCTCGTCGTCTTTGTATACAATGGCTTCATTGATGTTTCCAAGATAATTGGGCTCTGCATGTGCCGGTGCTCTTCCATTGAGAATAATAGTGTTGTTGTCTTTATCTTCTAGTCTGTGTTTGAGTAGGCTGCTGAATTGGCTATCAAAATTTAGCATTCCTTTTTTATCAGCTTTGAGTCTTACAACAATAACTTGGTCGGGGGCAGAGGCAAAAACCTCTCGGGTATACTTCACTCCATTGGCCTTGAAACTGGTGGTGGCTATAGAACTGTTTATATCAAGATCTCTATAATACTCACTTACCTCACCCTCATATTGTTGTTGGATATGAATATCACCCATAGGAGCATAGGATTGAGTATATTTGCCTTGCATCTTCTTCGATAAATCATTGGCCTTGGCGTAGTCTTCATCAAATAGGGCTTGTCGCAATGGGGGGAGATACTTCGGAGCATCAGGATTTGGATTTAGTTCCACCGGGCCTCCAGTCCACAGGCTTTCTTCATTGAGCTGTATGAGCTCATCGGAAGTACGACCAAATACCATTGCCCCCAAGCGACCATTACCTATAGGCATTGCTTCCACCCATTCTTGGGCAGGTTCCTCATACCATAGTTTGAGGCTTGTGCTAGGTTTTTCCTGCATGCAGGAGACAAAAATCACTGATAAAAGGTATAAAAAAATTGGTGTAAAATAAATACGTGTTTTCATAATAGCGTGTGTTTTCATAATAGCATGTTTTTTCAGCGTGTTTTTTTCAATAAATATTTAGTTCATATCTCTTGTAGCGAATTTTAATTTAGCTATAATAGGAGTGTGGTCTGACAAATAGGTGCTGTCGTTCATTTCGGACAAGACACCAAAAGAGACGATGTTAAATCCATTGTTGGTAAATATATAGTCTATCAAGGGTCTGTTGATAAGTTCAATGGCTCCATAGTTATGAAAACTCCAAGCAGGGCCGTACACCAATTTTGCGCAGCTGCGGGAATCTATCAGCTGTAGCCCTTGGGTGGTAGGATTAATGAGTTCTTGTATGACATTTGAACTTGGTTCGGCATTAAAATCACCAGTTAAGACAATGGGCATGCCCTTTGCCAGTTCGTCGATTTTTGTCAGTAGCAATCCCACACTTTCTATTCTGGCAATTTCTCCTTTGTGGTCGAAGTGGGTGTTGATGGCAAAAACTTCTTTGCCAGACGCTTTTTCTCTCAAGATAGCCCAGCTAGCAATTCTTTCGCAAGCAGCGTCCCAGCCCTTGGATCCTGCAGTCTGAGGGTTCTCACTGAGCCAGAAATTGCCTTCTTGAACTAGGGTAAATCTTTCTTTTTTGTAGAAAATGGCAGAGTATTCTCCCTTTTCTTTTCCATCTTCCCTGCCTACACCTACATGATTGTATTCAAGAAGTCGGTCTTTAAGATCTATCAATTGGTGGTGTAGCACTTCTTGCGTTCCCAGAATATCTACATCATAGAATAGCACAGCATTGGCAGCCATATCTTTTCTATATTTCCAGCTGTTGAATCCATCATCTGGATTGTCGTAGCGAATATTAAAACTCATCACATTTATAGCCTCATTTTCCTGTGTCGTTTCTGCTTGTTGGCAGGAAAATAGGAGGGGGACAACAATGGCGAGGCATGCAAATTTTGCTCTTGATTTTACTGCTGATAAGTTGATGTTGCACATAATAATTATTTTTTATCTGATGAATAAATTTCCTTACAACAAAACTCCCACAATTTTGTTTGCGAGAGTTTTGAAGTTCTCAATTGTTAGCTCTCTTATTTAAAACTCGAATATCCCGCTTTGGGGTTGTTTTCCAACAAAAATCCTGTGAGTTCAATTTCTTTCTGCGGCAGAGGAAAGTGCGCGTCTTTAATTGGGTCGAATGTGCGAGGGCCCCTAGGATCTGATTGTGTTGTTGCGCTTGCATATATTTCTTTTGCCAATTGCCAGCGCACCAAGTCGTAGTGGCGCTCGTCTTCGTATGCCAATTCGCAGCGACGTTCGTTTACCAAATCCATAAATGTAGGTTGGGCTATTGCCTTGCTCAGGTCTCCACCAAAGGCACGCAAGCGCACTTCGTTAAAAGAGCTTGCCGCATTGGCTACTCCTAGATTTCTGTTGTTGGCATCGCCTCCAGCGAGAGTGATGATAGATTCGGCGTGTAAGAGAAGCACATCCGAATAGCGTAGGAGAGGAATATCGGCACCTGATTCCCAGTTCCATTCTGCCAATTTTTCGTATACCTTAGCGTATTTGGTACACATATACCCTGTGCGCATATCGTTTATAGATTCTTTTGTTAGAATAGTTTTGTTGCCCAAAAAATTGACCTCGTCGCCAGCACCGACCAATGTAACCCTTCTGCGCAAATCGCCTGTTTCAAAAGCATCATAAAGACTTTTGGTTGGTGCAAAGTAATACCAGCCAGTACCACTGCTTAGGGTTTTGGACATCAATACGATGGACGTAATGGTTCCCTCGTTTCTGTTGGGTCTATTGACTAAATTGAAGAGTACTTCCTCATGTTTTTCTCCTTCGGGAGAAAATAAATGGGAGTATCCATTATTGTTGCTTTTATTTAAAGAATACTGATTGGATTGAATCACCTTTTCGCTTGCTTGCTTGCAGTCTTCAAATTTCCCCCAATGCGCATACACTTTTGCCAATAGTCCATAGGCTGCACCTAGATGTGGTCTGCCCACTGCCTTATCGTCTCTTTTCCACAAAGATTGCGCTTCAAAATGCTTGATAGACTCTTTGAGATAATTTTCTATTCTAAGAAATGTTTCTTCTTTAGTCTCTCTGGCTTTGTTTATTTCTAGGGGTTTTCTGTAATCATAAAAAGGGAGTCCACCGTAGCGTTTTGCCAGGTAAAAATAGCTGAAAGCACAAATAAAATTCGCCTCACCAAGCAGAACATCTCGGTTGTTGCTGCTCATTTCTACCAGTGGCGCATGTTTCATTACATCATTGGTTCGCCGTATGATTTGGTACATGTGTTTCCAATTGCTATATTGGCCACTAGTACTATTGACAGCGGTACGAAATTCGGTGATTGCCTCATCGGGCGATCGGTCTCTGTTGATAATCATGTCGTCACTGGCAGGGCCTGTCCAGAAATACCCTCTACCGAAGGCTTCTTCCTCATAAAAGGGCGCATAAGCTGCATTGAGCCCATAAATAACATCGGCTTCGGTTTTCCAAAAATCGCCTAGGCCATAGGGTTCCTTGTCTAAATCGCAAGAAACAAGTCCTAAAACAAGGATTAAAAGGTATAATAATTTATATCGTTTCATATTTTTTTTTTGTAAATTTAGGATTTATATTTAAATAATACAAATCTCTATGCTTGTTATTAAAAATTAATATTTAGTCCCACGATGAATGTCTTGGGTTGGGGAAATTGTCCTCTATCCACACCAATTTCAGATATTCCGTTTTGATCATCATTGTTGATGAAGGTTTCACCAAATTCAGGATCAAAGCCCTTGTATTTGGTAAATGTGAGTAGGTTTTGCATGGTAGTGAATATTCTTAGTTTTTGTATATTCAATTTTTGCGATATATTTTTATTGAAGGTATAACCAATACTTAGGTTCTTGAGGCGCAAATAATCGCCCTTGTCGATATAGTAATCCGACATTCTTCGGTTGTCGTTGACATCTCTTACAGTAAGTCGGGGAAGGTTTCCGTCGGGATTGTTTTCACTATGGAAACGGTCTAGTATTTGTGCAAATTGATTGTATCCGCCACTTACAAACATGCCTTCATATTTGAGCGCATTGAAAATATCGTATCCAGCTACACCTTGAAAAAAGAATGCAAAATCAAAGCCCTTGTAGTTCATGTCCAAGCCAAGTCCGTAGGTGAGATCTGGAAATCCGCTTCCAATTTTGGTCTTGTCTTTGTCATCTATTTGACCGTCATTGTTGATATCCAAGAACTTGAGGTCTCCGGGTTTGGCATTGGCTTGAATTTTATTTCCTTTGTCATCAACATAGTTGTCAATTTCTGTTTGTGATTTGAAAACCCCGCCATTTTTGTAACCATAAAAGTGTACGATGGGTTCTCCAACAAAGGAACGGGTAATATTGGTTCCCCTATACGAGGAATGAAAAATTTCATTATTGTCGCTTCCCAAGGAGAGCACCTTATTTTTTACATGACCAAGATTTCCATACAGATTGATACTGAGCTCATTGATTTTGGTTCTGTATCCTATGCTGACTTCAAAACCACGATTTTGTACCTTTGCAGCATTTTTCCACGGTTCTTGAGTTACTCCCGACAAGGCAGGAATTGGTACTTGTACCAATACATCCGATGTTTCTTTGTTGTAATAATCGAATCCTAGCTCTAATTTGTGTAATAAGGAAATATCGATACCTATATCAGTCTGGTTTGTAACTTCCCATTTGATGTCCTTATTGGCAATAGATGCTTCGTAGCGACCAAAGGTGAGGGACTCTCCAGAACCGAAGGCAACATTGTATCCATCATTGTCGGTAGTATTGTTTACCTTAACGAAGGTTGGGTAGTTGCTGTAAATATTTTGGTTTCCAAGTTTTCCCCAACTTGCTCTCAATTTGAGGTTATCGATCGTTTGTTTTACCTCTTTAAAAAAACCTTCCTCCGAAATTCTCCATCCGGCAGACAAGGAAGGAAAGTATCCCCATCTATTGTCTTTGCTAAATTTTGACGATCCATCGGTACGAAAGTTTGCCGAAAGCAAGTACCTGTCGGCTAAGGAGTAATCCAAGCGAGTGAAGTACGATTGCAGCGCCCACTCTTCGCGTCCACCAGTAGACCAGGCAATGTTTGTAGCCGATTCCATATAGCGTTGCGATTTTTCTTCGGAAATAAACCCCGTTCCCCTCACATTGGTAAAGTTCATGTCGAAGCTTTCGTAGGAAGTTCCTACAAGTCCCATAATGCGATGATTGTTGTAGGTAGCATCATATTTGAGGCTTGTAGTATTGATCCATCGGGTACTTTCCCAATCACGCTGGGTCATTTCGTTTGTATTTCTGCTTCTTCCAGCTTCCGGCACGCGCATTACAAACCATTTGTCTTGCCATTTGGACCAATCGTAGCCAAAGTCAGTTTTTAGGCTCAATCCTTTGAGTAAGGTCAATTCGGCGTATGCGTTTCCAAAAATTCTATTTCTCCCTCTGGCTCTGTCGGCTCTGTCGACAATAGAAACAGGATTTCTGAGGTCTATGCCCAACTCTCCACTGCCACTGTAGCTACCATCTTCTTGGAAAACAGGTACGGAGGGGTCGTATTGCAATGCCGATGAAAGAGCTCCAGCAGGGCCCATATCGTCGACAATTTTTTGCTTGGAATTGGTAATCATTAGGTTTTCTCCAACTTTGAGATTTTTAGAAAGCAAGAGTTCAGTATTTACACGAAAGGTAGTCCTTTCAAAGCCCGATTTTTTTAATATTCCATCTTGGTTGAGGTGCGCTCCCATGATTGTGTACTTTGCTGTTTCGGATCCTCCAGAGAGTGTAAGGTCGTAATTTGCCTGATAGGCATCTTGCAAGACCTCATCTTGCCAGTTTGTGCGGGATACTTTGGCATAATCAGAAAAGTAGTATTCGGGTGTTTTGTCGGGTTTTGTGAGTCCATCGTATTTATAAGCATTTTCGTAGGCCTCAATATGTACTAGGTTGCGCTGGCTTGCGTCGAGGAGATTAATTTTTTTATTTGGACTGGCCACTCCTTGGTATGTATTGAATGCAATATTTACCTTGTCGGATTTCACTCCTTTTTTTGTTTGGATAATAACCACTCCATTGGCAGCTCTGGATCCATAAATTGCTGCTGAGGCTGCATCTTTTAGTACATCAATACGCTCTATGTCACTGGGGTTTAGGTCGTTCATATTGTCGGCAGGCATGCCATCAATAACATACAGAGGGTCGTTGTTTCCTATGGTTCCCAATCCACGGATTCTTACAGTCGTTCCAGATCCTGGAGCCCCACTGCTTTGTAAAACGGTGACTCCAGACATTCTGCCTTGCAGTGCGCTGCTTATACCCGAAACGGCTAGATCGTTGAGGTTGTCTAACTTTACAGAAGAAACGGCGCCTGTGAGGTCGGCTTTGCGCTGTGTGGTGTAACCCACCACAACTATTTCGTCCAATGTCTTTGTATCTTCTTTGAGAGTAAGATTGATGGTGCTTTTTGTTCCAATCTTTATTTCTTGTACCAAATAGCCAATGCTATGAAAGGATAGGATCATGTTGTCGGAGGTATTGATGCTATAATTGCCATCAATGTCGGTGACGGTGCCAATAGAAGTGCCTTTTACTACCACACTTACTCCAGGTATGCTCATTCCGCTTTCATCCACTACAAGCCCCTTGACGTTTTTGGTATTTACTTGTTGATATTCAGCGGTATAATTTGGGGACTTGTCTTTCCCATCCCTCGCAAAAGTTTCTATCTGAGGTAGAAACAATGCAAAAAAAACTGGCATAAGCAGTATTTTTTTTGCCTTACAGTTTTTAAAATTCATAGTTTTATTCGTTTTTGTTAATAGTTTGTGATACTTTGTGTCTAGAAATAGGTTCTTTCATTGATACCTTTTAAAGTTATACAAATTTAGATGTTTTGATTTTACAAAACATCTAAATTTTCATTTAAAATTAAATAAATTATTTTATAGACCGAGGTATTTAGGTCTTTTTCATTCTTCCTCCTGCTCTTCCCATGCGTGGAGCATTGCCCCTTCCATTTTCCAACGGTTTATATTCTGAACTTCCTCCCAGCTCTTCTGGCACGGCTATCTTGTAAATTTCCTTTCCAAGAAACTTCTCAATATTATTGAATTTACCTTGCTCCCTTTCGTTGACTAATGTAAGGGCTACACCCTCGTTATTTGCCCTCGCCGTACGGCCAATGCGATGCACATAATCCTCTCCGTCATTTGGCACATCGTAGTTCACAATAAGGCTAATATCATCAATATCTATACCTCGCGACACTATATCCGTAGCTACCAAAATATTTATCCTCCCCGCCTTAAACTCTCGCATGGTATGCTCGCGTTCCGACTGTTCGAAGTCTGAGCTCATTGCTCCGACCTTCAACTTCATCAGGGACAAGGCTCTTGCCACCTCTTTAACCTTTATCTTTGAAGATACAAAGATGATAACTCGCTCTGGCAGCTCATCATCAAATAGTGTGCGTATAATTCCTAACTTTTGGTTTTCTCTGCAAATATAGGCTGCCTGAATAATTTTTTCGGCAGGTTTGGAAACCGACAACTTTATCTCTGCAGGATCTTTGAGTATGGTTTTGGCCAGTTGGCGGATTTTACTAGGCATGGTAGCCGAGAACATAATGGTCTGGCAGCTAGCGGGCAGATGTTTTGCTATTTGCATGATGTCGTCTAAGAAGCCCATGTCGAGCATGCGATCGGCCTCGTCGAGCACAAAAAAGGATACTTTTGATAGGTCTGCATATCCCAGACCCAAGTGGGAAATGAGTCGCCCTGGGGTGGAAATCACAACATCTGTGCCTAGGGTCAAGCCCTTTTTTTGCTGTTCAAAAATATTACCGTCGCCCCCTCCATAAACAGCTACGCTAGACACAGGCAGAAAGTAGGAGAAGCCCTCCATCTGTTGATCTATCTGCTGAGCCAGCTCGCGCGTGGGCGACATAACCACACAGTTAATGGCATCTTCAGGATAGGTTCCTGTGCTTATTTTGTCTATGATAGGAAGCAAGAAGGCGGCAGTCTTACCGGTGCCTGTTTGAGCCACCGCTATTAAATCTCGTCCTTCGAGTATGATGGGTATGGCTTGCTCCTGGATAGGCGTACACTCATCAAATCTCATTGCATCAAGCGCATCCAGCACATTTGCTTGTAACTTTAGTTCGGAAAACTTCATTCTTTAATCTTGAATTCAATTTGTAAATGTAAATAATAGATTACGGACATATATAGCCCAGTAAACATTTAATACAAAAGCAAAGATAACATGTTTTATGCAATCTTGCAAATTAATATGAGTAAAAATAGATTAGATTATAATGGGTATGCTCCTGATATCTTGGAATTTCACCCTGGGTCTCATATTTAGGAGAATAAAAACTGCGCATGTCGGTGGCTCCTGTGTGTCCTATTTATTGCTCGCTAAGAGAATTTTCTGGATACTTGTCTTTTATGAAGCTTATATATTGCCCTTGGCTTAGGATTCTAGCCTCCTCAAACTTTCTTTTACCGTAATCCACTTACTCCATTGGGCAGGTTCAGAATCTAGGGCTTCTTTTTCTAGGGTGCGATATCTATAATGTAGGAATAATCTTTTGTAGATTGTACCCATCATATGGTCTTCAAAATATCTATTTTCGCTAGGTTCGCCCACTTGCTCTATTTCTATGCTAGCGTAGGAAGAGAGACTTACAAGCTTAGTTTGTTTGTCAATTTGAACCACCATCGCCCATTTTCTAATGTCGGCAGTATCGGCCTTGAAGTTTTGGCTACCAGCAAATATCCTTATTTTGTCTTTGGTCAGAGGATGGGCTATCTTGGAGGCTGAGCCTGGTCTGGATATATCTCCTTCTTCGGTTTTATCAAATTTGGAAGTATAATAGGTCGTTACTTGCTGTTCGGCATAGTCGTTTTTCATATACACACGATATAAGACACTGTATTTGTCGGGATTAACCTCGTAGTGCGAAACATTTTTTATACTCATGGGCACAAAATAGGTAGTGTCGGGAGAGAGTCCCAATAAATTAATGTCTATGGGGAGTTTTACATAAGCATCCCTATTGTCGGTAGTAAGTGTGGCCGATAGCGAGGGTATGGTATATCTCGATTTGTCGAGCAATACGGCATATTTTGCAGTGTCGATATCGAAATTAGACTTGTTGTACTTATCAAAAAGTATTGTGTCGGGCTCTAGCTCTATACTTACATCCTGATCTATATAGTTGGATCCTCCACAACCTATGGAAAAATACCCTCTTGATATTTTATCGTCTAGCATATGCACAGCCTTAAATATATGATCGTCGTCGCTTGCCAGATAAATTACCTTTTTATATTGTTCGTCTGTAAATATAGATTCTTGGTCGCAGGCAGTGATGGATATTGCAAAAATGAGGCATGCCAGCATTTTATTTATAAAAATATTCCTATTGTTATTCATCTTTATTGTTGTTTTAATAGATTGATTCATTTGGGCTATTTAATTTGACCATCCTGGATTCTGATCTAGTAGTGGTACCTTGCGTATCTCACTCCTGTGAATTGGAAGAAAGATCATCTTTCGGTTTACGATACGGGTTCTTGCTCTTGCCTGATTGATTGGCGTGCGCACATAATACAAATCCTTGCTTGCATCTACATTCATGCCCACAAAAGGCTCATTTTCGCTATCTTCATAAATACCCCATCGGCGCACGTCGTAGTATCGTCTGTTTTCAAATAAAAATTCCAACATGCGTTCTTTCTCTATGAGGGTTTGCATAGTGCTTTCTGAGCCCACTTCGGCATCGCTCAAGCCTGGAAGCCCAGCCCTATATCTTACTTGATTAAAATATCTCTTTATTTCTTCAGGATTCCTAGAAACTTGTACCATATAACCATTGCTGTCAGTTATGCTATGCGATGTTTTTAAATTGTTTAGAGCCTCGGCGTACGACAGCAATATTTCGGCATAACGAATAATTCCATAAGGCTTGCTTGTTATTTGGGCTCCATTTCCTGCCCAAGCATCGTCGGGATGTATGTATTTTTTAATAACATATCCTGTGGCAGTATGGTTGTTGATATTGCCATCGGTTTGTTGTTTTCCTGCATTGCCATCGACATAGTAGGTAGCAACAATATTTTTTCTGTTCGATTCGGAGGTAGAGCTGGCAGTCCACAGGCATTCGCTAAAACCTATGCTGGCATAAAAACGCATCTCCCTATTGCCGTACATATTGTTGACCGTTCCTCGGAGTTGGTATCCCGAAAATGACTTGGGACTGTTGATGGTGCCCTCTTCGGAATAAGGATATTCCTGACTGGCATTTCCAATGGTTTTTCCATCGGCCATATAATATGTGTCGATTACTTTTTGGGTCACTGCGCAGCCATTCCACCCTCCCATATTTATAACAGGAAAGGAGTGTTGGGTATAGTCTCTTGTAGATCCAGAATATCGTCCCCATACAAATTCGCGGTTTCTGGGAGCAAGGGTTTCTCCAGTAAACATCTCGGAATATGATCTGAAAGGGTCGATATTGCCCGCTCCTTCAGGAAAATTGGCGTTGGAAACTGTTGCGGGTAAGTTTGGTGTTTCTCCCTCAACTTTGGGCTGGGTATGTAGGCTGTATTTGCCCATATCAATTACTTTTTTTGCTGCTACTGCTGCCTGCGCCCAGAGTTTTTCATCATATACCTGCGACACATAATGCACACCATCTTCTTTTCTTGTCCAGTTGCCAAAATAAGTGCGGGCAGCCTGCCCTCCATTGTATAATGGACTTGCCTGTTGCAGCCTTAGGCGAGCGATTAGTCCTAGGGCAGCTCCACGTGTGGGTCTGCCAAACTGATTTACAGCAACCTCTTCGGGGAGGTATTTGGCGGCTGTTTCGAGCTCCTGGCAGATATAATCTACCGATTCGTGGTAGGTAGATCTACTTCTGTCGTAGTATTCTGGCTCCATATTGGTTTCCAACACATCATCGCCAAGCAAGACGAGGGGTCCAAAATCCATCAAAATAATGTAATAGGCATAGGCTCGGATAAAATGGGTATATCCCAATATTGGGTACGAGCCCAAAGTAGTCATATCATTGGCTTCGTGCATGCGCGAAAGTATGTTGTTGGTCTTGCGCACTACCTTGTACATGCTGTACCAATTGTCCATACCATACAGATTGTCGGGTGTTACTTGCCCATTTATAAAAGACATTCCAAAAAACTCTCCATAACCAAACATTGTAAATCCTTCATCGCTGGCAAAAACTCCTGGCGTAAAGTTAGACCCCAAAACGGCTCCCTCATCAGGAAACGAAGCTGACGTGCCCCACATATATTTTTCAATGTTTTGCATATTGCTAAAAGTAGAGTCTAGCTTAAAAGTTTCGTCAAAATAGCCATCAACATTGAGGTAGTCGCAGGAAGTAGCCATTGAGAAGACGCATAGGGCAATAAAAATATTTTTTATAAGTTTCATAATTCTGTTTGTTAAAAGTTTATATATAGCTGAAATGCGTAGCGAGTAGGAATGGGGTATGCCTGTCCATTCCTATTGGCTTGTTCGGGATCAAACATTTTCACCTTGCTCCATACATATAAGTTGGTTCCTACTAATTGCAAATCTATAGATCTAATACCAATCTTTGTTAGTATGTCTTTTCTCAGATTGTAATTCAAACTTACTTCCTGAAGGCGCAGATAGCGAGAATCTCCCTTCCAAAAGGTCGATAGTTTGGAATTGTTTTCAAGGTATCCATAATTTAAACGAGGGAATTTGGCATTGGGGTTTTCTGTGCTTGGATCGCCCGAATAAGACGCTGGAGTCCATCGATTGCCTGGCTCATTGGCAGTAGTGAGTACATTGCCAACAAGTCCTCCAACAAATGGCATGTAGCCTGCCCCATTACCACCATATCCTACGCTGTAGTAATCTGTTTTTCCAGTGCCTTTAAACAAAACTCCTAGAGTCATATTTTTATACTTGCATTCCAAGCCAAATCCATACATCAGGCGAGGATAGGTGTTGTTGGAAAGGGGTATCTCATCGTCGGAGTCTATTTTGCCATCGCCATTGATGTCTTTATATTTTATATCTCCAGCCATGTAGGGCCCATAGGTTTGTATTGGGCTATATTTCACATCCTCTTCGTCGCGAAACAATCCTATAGCTTGCAGTCCTCTGATTATGCCCGAAGGATAGCCCGAATAGACTTGGTATGGGTATTTGGGGTATGCCTGTTCCCAGGTATCAATTTCGTTTGTAGAGTAGGTATAGTTGCCCCTAAGGGTAATTGACAGATCTTGACTGAATTTTTGTGTATATGCAATATTGCCATCAGATCCGTAGCTCTTCATTGCCCCCACATTGCCATAAGGCATGCTTACAACTCCCACAAAATTAGGCACCTGTGTTCGTTGTTGGAAAATGCCATCTCGTTTGTCATTAAAGAAATCTACAGTAAAGGTTAGCCTCTCATCAAATAATCGTCCTTCAATGCCAATATCTGCTTTAAATGCTTTTTCCCAAACCAAATTGTCGGCACCAACTTCTATCTCGCTTATTCCTCCAGAGCGGTTACCCCATCCGCTAGCTGCATTTTCGTTCATGATAGTTAGGTAAGGAAAGCGCTTGTTGCTCAAGCGATCATTGCCTACAGTGCCATACGAACCTCTTAGTTTTAGGAAGTTGAGCCAGGGTGTATTGTTTTTTATAAGTTTGTAATTGCTAGGAATCCATCCTAGGGCAGCTGAAGGAAAAAAACCAAACTGGTGTCCTGGCTGAAAATTTTCTGAGCCTGTATATCCAAAATTGACATCTACAAGATAGGTATCTTTAAATCCATAGGTCAATCTGCTAGAGATACCTTGGTAGCGCATAGGAATGGCATTCATACTGGTGTTGTTTGATTGTAAATCAGCAGTATTTTTTTGATCACTCATATAATAATACACTAAGGCACTTGTGCGGTGATCGTCATTGATTATTTTTTCGTAATTCAGATTGGCTTCCAAGTGATATTTGCGGAAAGAGCTTTCCCAATAGTTATAGTTTGCGGCTTGTCTATCCACTTTCTTAGAGAGTATGAGCTCCCCATCTACCGATCGGCCAGTAGCTGCATACATATCTGGCAAGATATGTCTTGTTTCATTGAAATTCCTATTGTTGTCGAAAGCTCCTTGCACCCTAAGTTTTAGACCCTCTAGTATTGGCGATAAATCTTGAGTTACTGCCAATGTTACCTTACTTTTAATATCTTCATGACTGCCCATACCTGTTTGGTTAAGCATCACATAGGGAGAATAAGAATTTTCAGGACCATAGGCTGGAGTGTGTCCTGTGGAGTACATAGTGGGAATGGTAAGAGGAGTTAGCATAGATTGAGCATACCACATATAATCGGTATTGGCCATTCCTGGTTCTTTTTTCATAGACAGGTGTCCATCAGTTCCAAAATAAATGCTGGTAGTTTTTGTTAAATTTAAATCCAGATTTGCCCTGTAGTTGTAGGTGTTGTAGGCTACGTCGGTGCTGTAAATACTGCTTTTGTCTTGTTTGTAGGCAGAACTTTCGTTCGACATTCCTAGGCTAAGGAAATATTTTGCTACCTCACCACCACCACGAGCACTCAGATAGTGAGTTTGTTGGAACGAAGATTTATTTAATATCTCATCTTGCCAATACACATCGGGGTATAAATCGGGATCCAGACCCGTACGTATCAATTCCATCTCCGTTTTTCCATACAGTGGAGCATCTCCACGAACGGCAAGAGCCTCGTTTGCCAGCAAGGCATAGTCGTGGGCTCTAAGGTAATTGGGCAGCTTGTTTAAGGTAGATATGGTGAAGTTGCTGCGAGCTGTGATTTGCAATTTGCCTGATTGCCCACGTTTGGTAGTTATGAGTACAACTCCATTGGCTCCCCTTACTCCGTATACAGCTGTAGCTGAGGCATCTTTCAGTATCGAAAAACTTTCTATATCGGCAGGATCTACCGAATTTAGGTCGCCCTCCAATCCATCAATAAGTACCAAGGCACTGCTGTTGGCTCCAAAGGTGCCTATGCCGCGTATCCAAAATTCCGAAATGTTTTTTCCTGGTTCGCCGCTCTGCTGCATGGAGATAACTCCAGCCACACGGCCTCCCAGCATGTTGGCAACAGAAGTGGCTGGCGACTGCAGTTCGGCAATATCTACACTAGATATTGCTCCCACCACACTGATCTTTCTTTGAGTTCCCATACCTACTATCACAACCTCATCTATGGTATGAGATTCTTCTACAAATTTTATTTTTAGGTCTTTTTCTGCTCCACTTACCATATGTTCCATATTTTCATAACCAATAAAGGTGATAACAATCGTATTGCCTACGGCAACACGAATACTGAATTTTCCATTGGCATCACTGATGGTGCCTACTCCAGGGCGGTCTTTGATAAAAATGCTAGCTCCAGGGAGTACTACTCCAGCCTCGTCGTATACGGTACCAATAATTCCTACTGTTGCCCTATCTTGTGCCGAAGCAATAAAGCCACACAATAGCAACAAACATATTAAGATATATTTCATAAGTATATGTTTTTAATTTAATATTTTAGAGTTATGTATCCATTCCATTTATCGGTAGTTACAGCGGCTGAAGTTGAAATGTTAATATCGAATATTACCCTCAATAGGATAATTTTCTCTACTCTTCATTGCAATGCGAACTTTACTCATCTCAAAGACAATTTTTAAAGCCTTTAGTATGCCAAATTTTACCTTATGAAACATCGTATTGGCTGTCGGACTCTCAATATGATGACAACGATTACAATCGCGAGCAAGATTCTTTTTCCTAATTGTGCATTTAGAATGGCCACATTTTATACAAGAATAAGTCTTTGACCACTTTTTAATCTGCCAAATATTGCAAGCAGTCAAAATTGGCCTTAAAGCAGTCAAAATATTTTATAATACCTTGTCCTATAAAGCGTTCCATAAATATCTAGTTGTTATATTTGAATGTTAAGGTAAGTAAAATAAATGCAAGTATCTATAAGGATAACTCTATAAGATTTTATTGTATTGATAGTTTCCTCACGCATTTATTGCCTTTGTCGGCTACATATATATCGCCATTGCTGTCAATTGCTACTCCTCTTGGAAAATTGAACAATGCGTCTTCAGGGTTTCCGTCTTGGTATCCACTTTTTCCAGGTATGCCAATAATAGTGCTCACAGAACCTTCTGTGTTGATCATGCGAATAACATGGTTGTTTTCGTCGGCCACATATACATTGCCCTCTTTGTCCATACACAATTGTCGGGGATTGTTGAACTCAGCCTCACTGCGATCTCCGTCGAGCCACGACCCCGCACCGCTCACCTTACCAGCAAAGAGCTTGTGTTCCTTGGTCTCAATATTGTAAGTATATATGCAGTGTTTGTTGGGATAGGTGAGGTACAAAATATGTTCATCTATGGGATGAAACTGCAGGTATGAGTCTCCATCAATCATCAAGCCCTCGTCTATTTTTTGTCCTTTGCGTGTTTTGGGATGAAATTTTATT
Organism: Bacteroidales bacterium; assembly: GCA_003851245.1. Taxonomy (GTDB): domain Bacteria; phylum Bacteroidota; class Bacteroidia; order Bacteroidales; family Azobacteroidaceae; genus BHEP01. Next base: position 57,395 of record BHEP01000012.1, read on the forward strand.
AATTCTCCATTGTATGCTCGCGTATAGATATATCCATCTAACTTGCAGCTTGCTAGAGCATGCTTCCAATTGACATTAAAATTGAACATTCCTGCGGCTATATCATCGGCGGTAGGATGAATAATAAAGGTGTTGCGAGTTGCCCACTGATTGTCGGGGTCAAAAACGAAAAAATTGTCGCCACCATCATCAGGAACCATAACCACCCTGCCTTCAGAATCTACACAAGGGAGATTTGGAACATTACCCTCGCGCAAGAGCATGGTGCGGTTGCTTTTTTCGTTTATCAATACAACTGCGCCCGGACTGCGCTGAGTCATAAAAATGTTGTTTTCCACATCAACACATAAAAAGCATACAGTGTTGAATACAGCCTCCGCCAAAGTGCCTCCAGCAGATAAATCTGCAGAGCCAGGCTTTCCGGCTACGGTAGTAACGCTTATTGTGGTTTTGTAGTGAAATTGATTGTCAAATATAAGAGAGTCTTTTCCTATTACTACTGCAATATTACATGTATCTCCTGGTTGTCGAGGGGTGATAACATACATTTCGCTTCCATTAGAATTGACCACCGCAGCAGCTTTGTCGTTGTAATAGACCTTGATGTTGTTGGCATTACTGCCAAAATTACTTCCTTTTATAATTACCTTGGTTGCCATTCCTCCAGAGTCGGGAGAAAAGGAGTCCAACCTTATTGGCTGATTAGGGTCGTATGTCGAAGATTCTGGATTATCATTGTCGCTGCAAGCTCCAAAAAAGATGGATACAAATAATAATGGTGTACAGATTAAATACTTAACTAAATGTTTTTTCATTGTGATAATTATTTCCCCAATTTAAAATTCAGAGGCTTAAAACTCTATATAAGATTTTGGGGGGTGATTGATTACAAAAAAATAAAGGCTCTTTAGTTTTGAAGTAATACTTC
>BHEP01000013.1 GCA_003851245.1 Bacteroidales bacterium
AGCAAGTGGTATCAAAAAGAAACTTTTAATGAGGCTATTTTTAAAGAAAATATGATTTCTGTGATAAAGATTTAAATATTTAATTTACATTTGCAGAATATAATAGTCTGATGAGATGAAAAGCTAAAAAAACAAGAACAAAGGAACAAAAATAAATTATTAACTTTTAACAAACACAAAATTTTTTATGGGAACAAGCAATTCAAAGAAAAGAGAAGGCAAAAGAACACGTGGATTCTCTGCAAGTATTGTAGTAGTGGGCTGTTTTATTTTAGCACTACTTTTTTTCAATTTCGTATTGGGTAATCCAGCAAACTTTGTTGACAACGACCCAGCAAATCACCCACTACCTAACAATTATTTAGGAACAATTCATAAGGGAGGTCCAGTAGTATGTATCGTTATTACTCTTCTTATGACAACATTTGCATTGAGTATCGAACGTGGTTTTGCTATATCTAAAGCTAAGGGCAAAGGCGACTTGATTAACTTCGTTTATGATGTAAACAAATGTCTTCAAGCAAGTGATATTAAGGGAGCAGAAGCTCTTTGTGACGAGCAAAAAGGCTCGGTAGCGAGTATCGTTCTTGCAGGATTGAAAAAGTATTCAGATATGGAAACTACCACTGAAATCATTTCAAAAGAGCAAAAATTACTAAATATTCAGAAGGAAATGGAAGTTGCTACTTCCTTAGAGCTTCCTACTATGGAGCAAAACCTTCCAGTAATTGCAGCGATTACTACCCTAGGTACGCTTTTTGGTCTTTTGGGAACGGTTATCGGTATGATTCGCTCGTTTGCTGCTTTGGCAAATGCAGGATCTCCCGACTCAGTAGCATTGGCAACAGGTATCTCCGAAGCACTTGTAAATACATCATTGGGTATAGCCACAGGAGCAGCAGCTATTATCTCTTACAGTTTCTTTACTGGCAAGATTGATAATATGACTTATGCAATCGATGAGATGGGTTTTGCAATTGTACAAACTTATGCAGCAAAGCATAAAAATAATTAAAAGGTAACAAATGTCAAAAGTAAAAGTCAAAAGGAAGAGTACATGGATCGACATGACGGCGATGAGTGATGTAACCGTACTTTTGCTTACCTTTTTTATGCTTACCTCAACTTTTATCAAAAAAGAACCTGTGCAGGTGGTAACGCCAAGCTCGGTTTCTGAAATAAAAATTCCTGAACAAAATGTTCTTTCAATATTGATAGAACCCGAAGGCAAGGTTTTTATGGCTCTTGATAGGCCTGATGATATGAGAAGCGTATTAAGAAGGGTAGGTGAAGATTATGGTATCACTTTCACCCCAGAAGAATTGTATCAGTTTAGTATGATGCCCTCTTTTGGAATGCCTATAGCCGACACAAAAAATTTCCTCGCAATGGGCTCTGAACAGCAAGATGACGTCTTGAAAACAATGGGTATACCCACGGTTGCAAAAGATTCTGTCGATAGCGAGTTCAAACGCTGGGTAAGATATTCAAGAGATTCAAATCCCGATCTTCTGATAGCTATTAAAGCGGATGCAAAAACGCCTTATAGCATAATCAAAAGTGTGATGGGATCTTTGCAAGATTTGCGTGAAAATAGGTACAACTTAATCACCAGTTTGAAGGGTGGTTCCACCGAAGAACATTAATTTGAGTATTTAATTCTTAAACAAACAAAAAAATGGCATCAGTAAATACTGGAGGTGGAGAAAAGAAAAAAGGAAAACAAAAGAAGATAGAGCTGCGGGTAGATTTTACTCCCATGGTTGATATGAATATGTTATTAATAACATTCTTTATGTTTTGTACCTCTTTAAGTACACCTCAAACGATGGAGATAAATATGCCATCGAAAGATAAAATTACAGAAGAACAGCAAACAGAAGTAAGAGCATCCAATGCAATTACTCTTCTGTTGGGAGCGGAGGATAAACTGTATTATTATGCAGGACTACCCAATTACGAAGATCCCAACTCTCTCATCGAAACAAATTATGCAAGTGACGGATTTCGTGAAGTTCTTTTGGCAAAAAATGCCAAAGTTCATGGTGAAATGATGGAACTTAAAAAACAGAAATTAAATCATGAGATTTCGGACGAAGAATTTAGGACACAATCTATTGAAATTAAGAAGGATAAGACAGCACCCATAGTGATGATTAAGCCTTCGGACGACTCTTCTTATAGAAATCTGATTGATGCACTTGATGAAATGCAAATTTGTAATGTGGGCGTCTATGCGATTGTCGATATTGCCGAAGGAGATCAATTCTTGCTTGATTTGAAGACTGGAAAAATATCTTTGGATAGTGTTGGTAATTAAGCATAAGTAAAATAATTACAATTTAAAATTATGGCAAGAGGTATAGATTTAACATCTGCGGCATGGGTAGATTTGATATTTGAGGGAAAAAATAAAAAATATGGAGCTTATGTGCTCCGAGAGGAGTCTTCCAAAAGACATATGGCGGCAATGATTATCGTTATCTTTGTGGTTGTTTTGGCAGTCTTATTGCCCCTTTTGATAAGTGCCGTAGTGCCCGAAAGAGACGAGAAAATTATCGAAATAGGACCTGTAGAGCTCTCTAATTTAGATGCTAAGGATCAGGTAAAAGAGGAAAATATAATTGCAAAATTAGAAGTTCCACCTCCCCCTGTATTGAATGCGTCTATAAAGTTTACTCCCCCAGTAATTAAAAAAGATGAAGAGGTAGCCGACGACTCTCAGATTGCAACTCAAGATGAGTTGACAGACACTAGGGTAGCCATTTCTGTGGCAACAGTAGAAGGAGTTATGGATGGTTCGGGAGTTGATATTGCAACTTTGGAAGATAATAAGGTTGTGGTCGCAGCCCCTGTAGTGAAAGACGAAATCTTCAATCACGTAGAGCAGATGCCTACCTTCCCTGGAGGAGAAAGAGAAATGCTGAAATTTTTATCTGACAATATGAAATATCCTGTTATTGCACAAGAGCAAGGTATTTCTGGTTCGGTTATATTGCGATTTGTTGTTGGTACTGATGGTTCTGTAAAGGACGTCACGATACAAAGATCTCTGGATCCTAGTTGTGATAAGGAAGCTGTACGTGTAGTAAGATCAATGCCAAAATGGGTTCCAGGAAAGCAAAATGGCCGTCCAGTATTGGTGTATTTTACTCTGCCCGTTCGTTTTAGGCTAGCTAACTAAACAGAAATGGAAAGAGACGAAAAGACTACAGCTGGCAAACTAAGTATGTACATCTTTGAGTGTACCATGGCAGTTGCGTATATCTGTTTTGCCTGCGCCTTATTTTTCACCAGTTTTTTGGAAGAAAATATTAGCGGGACTACGCGGATTTCTCTAGCCTGTGTTTTGACAGCCTACGGTATTTTTCGTATCTATAGAGCTTTTAAAAAATCATCTCCCAGCAAATAGGTTTAAACCTATTTGGCTAAGAACGATTTTTTAAAAATATTTAAAATGAATAATAAATAATTGCCTCAAGGCGATTATTTATTATTCATTTTTTTGTTTATCTTTGTCATTGTATACGAAAGAAAAGTTTTATAGATTTTAGAAGTTCTGCTTATGAAAAATTTATTTGTCTCCATTGTGTTCATTTTTAGCTTCCTTGTTTTCTTTGCTTGCAATGATAAGCCCAAGAATCTAAAGTGGCAAGACACACCCACTACGGGAGTTATTCCGATTGCTTGCGATCAGTGTTTTGAGCCCATTATTAATGAAGAGATTGTTGTTTTTGAGTCTATTTACAATCAGTCAGGTATTATGGCGGACTACCAAAGTGAGGTAGAGTCTATTCGTCTGTTGATGGCCGACAGTGTTCGTTTGGCAGTTGTTACTCGCAAGTTGAGTGAGGAAGAAAATGCCTTTTTGGTGGCTAAAAATAGAATTGTTAAGAGCATAAAAATAGCCCAAGATGGGGTGGCTGTAATTGTGCACAAAGACAATCCCGATTCTATAATAAGTGTGCATACACTCAAAAAAATACTTACAGGCGAGATCACAAAGTGGTCGCAAATTAATCCCAAATCTAACCTGGGCGATATTACAGTTATGTTCGACAATCCCAATTCTAGCACTATTCGTTTTGCTCTCGATTCAATTTGCAGGGGCGAGCTCTTGTCGGAAGGTCTGTTTGCACAAAAAAACAATCAGGAAGTTTTAGACAGAGTAGCCTCTATTGAGGGCTCTCTAGGTATTATTGGAGTCAATTGGGTGAGTGATGATAGGGATACCACCAATATGACTTTTATGGAAAAGATAAAGGTGATGGCAGTAAGCAAATTTCCTGAAGCCGATTATTACAATAGCTATAAGCCCTACCAAGCATATATTGCATTGGGCGACTATCCCATGGTGAGGGATGTATATGTTCTTCTCAATGACCCTCGTGGGGGCTTGTCTACAGGTTTTGCCACTTTTTTGGCAAGTGATAGGGGGCAGCGAATTATCTTGAAGTCGGGTTTGTTTCCAGCTACCCAGCCGGTTAATCTGGTTCAGATAAAAAATGAGTCGATAAGAAAAAGGTGAGTTAAAACAATTCAAAATTAATTTATAGTATGAAAATCAGTAAGAAAAAATTATTCTCTACACTTGCTCTCAGCTATTTTTGTGTTTGCGGAGTTTCGGCTCAAGGCATGGAAAAGGGTATTGAGTATTTCAGAGCCGAACTATTTGATGCGGCAAAAATGTATTTCTATCAGCATGAGCATACGGTGGGTGTAGGTGAGGGGCAAGCCGAACTTTATTTTTATCTTGGCGAATCTCACGCTGCCACAGAGCAAACCGACTCCGCCATATTTTACTATCAGAAGGCAGTAGCGGCAGATCCAGAATATTCTTATGCCTATATAGCTGAGGGTAAATTGGCATTGCAAAAGCAAGACTCCCAGTCGGCGCAAAAGCTTTTTGCAAGAGCTACTCGTTCGGACAAGAAAAATCCTCAGATATACACCTCTGTAGCCCAGGCTTATATTGCAGTAAAAGAATATGCCTTGGCAGAAGAAGCCTTGAGTAAGGCGAGGAAGGTTGATAGGAAGTTTTCGGGTATTTTTGTTGCCGAAGGTGATGCCTTGATGCAGCAAGGCAAGGTTGGCGAGGCTTGTTCGCGATATGAGAATGCCATTCTTTATGACAAAAACGACAAGGTGGCATATCTTAAAGAAGCAAGGGTGTATAAAAATATTGAACCCCAACTATCTCTCGACATCTTGGATAGATTGATTCAGGTAGATCCTGATTATATTCCTGCTTATGCAGAAATTGGTGAGATCAACTATGCCCGCGGATATTATGTAGATGCAATAAATGCTTATGCAAAGTTTATTGAAATACCTGGAGTACCCCTCAAGCACCAGATAAATTATGCTTCTTTATTGTATTTCACCAAGGAATATGATAAATCATTGGAGCAGATAAAAATAATATTGGTTCATGAGCCCGACAATGTAGTTATGCACCGCCTGCAGGCTTATAATAATTACGAGTTGAAAAATTATGAATTGGGTCTTCAAGAAATTGAGCATTTCTTTGCCATCACTCCCGAAGATCAGGTGATTACCCTAGATTTTATTACTTATGGTCGCCTCTTGGAAAAGAATAAAAAGGCAGACTTGGCAGTGATGAATCTTAAAAAAGCCTTAACCTTAGACGATAGTAAGCTTGAAATATACAAGGAAATTGCAATTGCCTACAGCACCTTGGGCAATTATGTTGAGACTGTAAGTTTTTACAAGCAATATTTTGCTAAAGATGAAAATGCTCCTTTGGGAGATATTTTTAATGCTGGAATTGCCAGTTATAACGCCGCTAACCAGCAAGGGAGCAATGAGGAGCCTATTGCCTTAGATAGTACCTTGCGACTAGAATATCTCAATCTTGCTGATGACTTTTTCTCTCAAGTAGTAGAACGGTCGCCAGATACTTATTTGGGCTATTTCTGGAGAGCTCGCTGCCAGTCGGCAATCGACTTAGATACAAGCTTGGGCTTGGCAAAACCTTATTACGATGAGGCGGTTGAAAAAATGGAGGCAAATAATGCTGACAATAGGAGGGATAAGGATCTTATAGAAGCCTATAGCTATTTGGGTTACTATTTCTATCTAAATGGCGATATGGATAGTTCGAAAGACCGATGGAGAAAAATCTTGGAAAAAGATCCTGACAACGCAGTAGCAAAACAGGCTTTAGACGGTTTGAAATAAATTCTACAATATAGTATTTGATTACTTAATACTTACTAAAAAGCGGACTGTTGATAGCAGTCCGTTTTTTAGTTTATATATCATATAAAAATGAGCTTACTAAAACAACTACAATGGCGCTATGCAGCCAAGAGAATGAATGGACAAGAAGTTCCAAAAGACAAGATGGAAATAATTTTGGAAAGCATACGTTTGGCACCAACATCAATGGGCCTACAAGCCTTTCATGTGTTCGTTGTCAGTGACGAACAAACAAAAACTATGATCTACGAAAAATCTTGTCGGCAGAATCAAATCAAGGAGGCCTCTCATATACTCATATTTGCCGCAAACACAACAATTAGCTGGCAGCAAGTGGATAGCTATCTGGAAAATATAGCCACAATTAGGAATGTGGATATGGAATCGCTTCAAGATTTTAGAACATACTTTTCCCCTATAATTTCTAAGAGTCCTGAAAAACAATTTATTTGGACAAGTCGGCAAACATATATTGCCTTAGCTTATGCCACAATTGCAGCCGCTCACGAATCTGTAGATGCCACTCCTATAGAAGGTTTTAAGATTGAAGCTTTAGATGAGCTATTGTCATTAAAAGAAAAAGGACTGAGCGCTGTAAGCATCTTAGCTTTGGGCTATAGGGACCAAGAAAATGACTATTTGACAAATGCAAAAAAAGTTAGAAAAAATAAAGAGGAGTTATTCACTGCTATCTGAGTGAAAGAATAAGCTCCGAGAAGCCTTTTTTTCATGTTAAAATTCACATTAAAATTTAGTTTTTTAATAATATTATTATATCTTTGCAGGGGTAGACTATTAATCAAAATTATTACATCTAATTATTATACTTAATCAAGATGGGAAACATCAAAAATTTTTCAGATTTTATGGGCCTCTATGTCGAAGGATTTAAAAAAATGACTTGGGGACGGACTCTTTGGATAATTATCTTTATAAAACTTTTTATCATGTTTGCAGTACTCAAGGTATTTTTCTTCCCCAATTTCTTAAATTCCAAGGCTGACACTCCAGATCAAAAAAGCGAGTATGTTTCAAAAGAGTTGACTAACAGAAATTAAAAAACATATTTTTAAATTATTAACCAAAAAAAAGTAAAAAATGAATCAGATTGATGCGTCATTAGTTGATTGGTCAAGGGCACAGTTTGCTCTTACGGCCATGTATCACTGGTTGTTTGTTCCATTAACCTTAGGTTTAGCAGTCATTATGTCTATAATGGAAACCATCTATTACCGCACAGGTGATTTGAAATGGAAGAGAACAACAAAATTTTGGATGAAAATTTTCGGTATCAACTTTGCCATTGGCGTTGCTACAGGAATTATTTTGGAATTTGAATTTGGCACCAATTGGTCAAACTACAGCTGGTTTGTAGGCGACATTTTTGGAGCTCCCCTAGCTATTGAGGGCATTTTTGCCTTTTTTATGGAAGCTACCTTTATTGCCGTAATGTTTTTTGGATGGGACCGAGTGAGCAAGAGGTTTCACCTCGCCTCTACCTGGCTGGTCACCTTCGGTGCTACCATGTCGGCACTGTGGATTCTTATAGCCAATGCGTGGATGCAATATCCTATAGGCATGCAGTTTAATCCCGATACTGTGCGCAATGAGATGTTCGATTTTTGGGCTATAGTGCTGTCTCCCATAGCAATCAATAAATTTACTCACACTGTGCTTTCTGGATGGATGCTGGGATCAGCCTTTGTGCTGGGAATAAGCTCGTGGTACCTAATAAAGGGCAGAGAAAAGATATTTGCCTTAGATAGTATAAAAATTGCCACTATAATTGGTTTTGTAGGCATACTCCTATCAATTTATACGGGCGATGGGTCTGCCCACCAGGTGGCAGATAAGCAGCCAATGAAATTGGCAGCAATGGAGGGCCTTTATGATGGGGGACATGGTCTAGGCATAGTTGTAATTGGTGCCTTAGACCCCAATAAGAAATTTGACGACGGCAAGTCGCCTTACCTCTTTAGCATAGAAATTCCTAAAATGCTTTCTTTCTTAGCTAAAAGAGATTTAGATGCCTACGTTCCCGGCATACGCAACATCATAGAAGGTGGATACGAGACTGCCGAAGGAGAGGCTCTGTCGGTAGAAGAAAAAATGAGGCTTGGACGCTTGTCAATAGCAGGACTTGCCGACTACCGGAAGGCAAAAAAAGGTGGCGACGCAGAAGCTGCCATCATAGCAAAGGCTCAATTGGATGAAAACTTCAAATACTTTGGCTACGGCTACTTCAAATCGCCAGAAGATGGTATACCCAATGTAGCCTTAGTTTTTTATGCTTTTAGAATAATGATAATTCTTTCAGGATATTTTATGCTGCTCTTTATTATTGTTTGGTATTTTATTTACAAGAAAAAATATGAGAAGATGAAATGGCTGCAATGGATATGCTTGCTATCAATACCCTTGGCATATATAACCTCTCAGTCAGGATGGGTAGTGTCAGAAGTGGGTCGCCAGCCATGGGCAATACAAGATATACTTCCGGTGATGGCTGCCGTTTCTAGCGTTAATGTAGGCTCTGTAAAAGCTACGTTTTTTATTTTTGTAGCCCTATTTACCATACTTCTCATAGCTGAAGTTAGCATTATGGTTAAACAGATTGCTGCCGGGCCCGAAGACTTAGAAGAAGAACCTTTAAATAAATAAATTATGGAATTAGATTATTCATTTTATCAACACTACTGGTGGTTTATAATATCCTTGCTAGGAGCATTGCTCGTGTTTATGCTATTTGTGCAAGGCGGACAATCACTCACCTATACGCTGGGAAAAACGGAATCTCAACTCAACATGATCCTCAGATCTCTAGCAAAGAAATGGGAACTCACTTTCACCACTTTGGTAACTTTCGGCGGAGCCTTTTTCGCCTCCTTTCCCCTGTTTTATTCTACCAGCTTCGGTGGTGCATATTGGGTATGGATGATTATACTTTTTAGCTTCGTTATTCAAGCCGTTTCGTACGAATACATAGCAAAAAAAGGAAATATACTAGGAAAAGCTACATACCAAGCATTTTTGTTTACCAATGGATTCATCGGTCCCATTTTATTGGGAACTGCCGTATCTACTTTCTTCATGGGAGCAGAGTTTTCTATCAACAAAGACAATATGACAGATACCCTTATGCCCGTAATATCTTCGTGGCAAAGCTCTTGGTATGGACTCGAGGCTGTAGCTAATCCGTGGAATGTAATCTTTGGTTTGGCCGTTTTCTTTCTTGCGCGCTGCATGGCATCCCTATATTTTATAAACAATATAGATGATGTGGAAATACGCAAAAATAGTAAAAAACAATTGCTTATCAACACTATCGGATTTCTTGCATGCTTTCTTCCCTACTTAATTAATCTTATGTTTAAAGACGGATTTACAGAAGATCCTATTACCTCTATTATTTCTGTAGAACCTCTTAAGTATTGGAACAACCTAATGGCAATGCCTTGGGCACTAGTAATTTTACTCCTAGGAGTGGTGATGGTTCTTGCAGGAATACTGCTGAGCTTGTTCAAATCCAATTTCATTTATGGCATTTGGTATGCAGGCCCTGGCGCAGTATTGGTTGTGCTAATTCTTTTTCTTATTGCTGGGTTTAATAATACTGCATACTATCCATCGCTATATGATATGCAGAGCTCACTCACAATACGCAATAGCTGCTCTAGCCTATTTACCCTGAGAACAATGTCGTATGTTTCTCTATTTATTCCATTTGTCATAGGATATATATGGTATGCCTGGAGAGCATTGGATAATGACAAAATAAAATCTAGCGATGGGCCAGGAGCCCATGGCTACTAAGTAAATTTACTACAAAAAAACTACCTTATTCTACAGAATAAGGTAGTTTTTTTGTTAGCAGCATTCATTCTGTATACTACATCCTACAAACCAATCCTTCTTGTGCCAAAACGGTATTTGGAAAAATGGCTATAGCCTCTTCTAATAATATATTGGGATTGGGATAGCGGGCAGAAAAATGACCTATCATCAGCTGTTTTACCTGAGCCATCGACGCTATTTTTGCCGCCTGGCTTGCTGTAGAATGCTGTGTTTGCTTGGCTCTTGCCGCATCGGCGTCACGAAATGTGGCCTCGTGGTACAAGAGATCAATTCCTTGGATATATGGAATTATCTTTTCTGAATAGGCCGTATCCGAGCAAAACGCATATTTTCTGGCAGCCGATGCTGCTGTGGTGAGTCTGCTGTTGGCAATAAGCTCTCCATGCTCTGTAATAAAATCGGCTCCATCTTTTATCTGCTCCAATTGCCTGATAGGTATCTTATAAAATTTTATCATATCGCCTATCAAATGGCCTTTTGAGGGGAGTTCCTCAAACAAAAAGCCACAGGTAGGAACCCTGTGTTTGAGGGGTATGGAGTGAACTCTGAGGCTCCTATCTTCAAAAATAACCTCCGATTGCGAGGGGTTTATTGTGTTGAAACGCACAGTAAAAGGCAGCTCCTTGCAAAAATAATCCAAAAGAGGCTTAAATATTTTTTGTGCATCTGCCTGCCCATGAATCACAAGATCGCCAGTTCTGCCAAGCATACCCAAGCTAGAAATTAGACCAGGAATACCAAAACAATGATCGCCATGAAGGTGCGAAAGAAAGATGTGATTGAGCCTGCTAAATTTTAGACGAGAGCTGCGCAAGAGAATTTGAGCCCCCTCACAGCAATCTACCATAAAAAGCTTTTCCCGTAAGTTCACTACCTGCGAGGTAGTAAAACGCTTGCTTGTAGGAAGTGCCGAACCACAACCCAATATATTTACTTCAAACTTCTCCATATTTTTAAAACTATTAATTTCTATTTTTAAACGTACGCTTGACTTCCTTCTTTCGATAGTTTCTTTTTTAAATCACTCCAATATCTTTTAGGGAGGGAGCTGTCCGTAAGCACTTGTATAGCATCTATAACCGAAAAATACCATTTTTCCCCTTCTTCATTAAATACGGAGCGTATATTTTTTTCTTCAAATAATTTTATGCTACTCATAATTATTTTGTTTCATGTATTGCAAGTTATTTTTTATAGTCTTATTGTTTATTTTCAATTACCTCAATCTCCTTCTCTGTTAAGCCATAAAGCTCATACACCATTGTATCTATTTCTGCCTCAAGAGCGGAAGTATCGGTGGCGGGGTCTATCTTTTTTGCAGCAAGAATAGTATCGACTAAGTCAATAAAAGGCTGTTGGTTTAGGGTGTCAATAACAGGTAGCTGTTCGATAGTAGTTTTATTAATTGCCAAATAACCTCCTGCCAAATGCTTATCTCTAAATTTAATTCTAAGATAATGTGTTGTATATCTACTGTTTAATAATCCTAATAAATACAAGGGATGTAAGCCAGAGAAATCGTAGATAGCATATGCCCCTACTCCAATTGCTAAAGGAGTATCAACATAAACCGCTTCAATATGCTTAGTCATTCCCGCAATAACAATTTTAGGCTCACACCAAAATTTCCACTTTGCATCTGCAATTACATTAGTTTTTTTAATGTACGGTTTTACATACTTATCCCCCATATACCTAACTCCATCGTTATTTTGTGTATATCTATCAATATTCCCACTAACGGTGAATGGTATTGAATCTTGTTTGTAGTCAGTGCAAATTAATTCTTTTATCTTCTGAGCCTCAAACCCTGTAGTTCCTGAACGAACCTTTACTCCAAATTCCTTTAGAGTAGGATTTTTTTTCACCTGCATTGGAGTAATAAATCGTCTTTCTGACAGATCAATATAATTAGCCAGCAGGTATTCTTTGAAACCACTATTCTCAACTTCACTATTCTCAACCTCACAATTATTACCCGATAAAATTATTGGATATACGCTTGCCGTTTCGAAAACCTCAAAATTAGAGACATCAACCGACTCGTATAGCCCGTATTTTATCAATTTATTTTTGGTTTTTGCAGCATAATCAGCAACGAGAAATTTATTCGGAATAATCCATATAAAGCTCCCTTTTGTTAGAGATAATCCCTTTATCAAGAATAGTATGTATATATCGTAAGCTCCTGTAGCTTCGGGATATAGCTTTTTGTATGTTTTTTTAGTCTCTTCGTCTCGAGCCATAGAAACAGCCGACATATACGGCGGATTCCCAATAACGATATCAAAGCCATCTTTAACTCCAAACATCCACCAGGGATCAAAAAACGGGCTGCTTGCATTTTGGTCAAACATGCGCCACTGCCGCATTAGGTGAGCGTCGTCATTGCCTATAGCACCTAAATCCTCTAGTTTTTCTGCAATTTGGCCTTGCAAATCCTCTACTTGTGATTTGTATTTGTTTTTTGTTTTATTGCTTTTTGCTCCAAATATACGGTGGCTTGTTCGCACGAGTTTTTCTTGCAATTTATTAATATCTTGATTATCAAAAAGGCTGGCTTCCCGTTTCTTTAAACCAATAAGCGTATTGGCGGCAGCAAACTTTGCCTCTAAGTTGGGCAAAGGGCGTATGCCAAAATTATCTTTTGCGTCTTTGTTGGGTTTTTGGTCTACTACCAATGATATAAAGAAACGCAATTTAGAAATCTGCACCGCTATACTTTGTATATCAACCCCATAAATGCAGTTTTCTATAAGGTATAGCTTGCGGGCATAGTCTGGGCGGTTTACGCTATCATCAAAACTGCGATTAATATCTGCTTGAATCTCCTCTCGCTCCTGTTGTGTGCAATCTTTCAGTGTAGAGCCAAGCTCTTCCATCCTATTTTCGAGAATCAAATCTTTCCAAATCTCATTCCTTTCGTCCAATTGCAAAAGAATATTAACCATTTGCTGGAGCACACCTACGGGAAATGCACCAGAGCCGCAAGCGGGATCCAGCACCTTACAGTTTTGTAGTGATTTGATTATTTCTTTCTGTTTGTTGGGCTGTAGCCTGCAATCCTCATCGGTATAGCGCATCAGCTTGCGATAATCCTCTTCATGCTCTTCTCCAACAGTACGTTTGAGGTGAGCCACCAAACTCTCATCAACCATATACTGAACAATCTCACGTGGCGTATAAAAAGAGCCAGTTTGCTTGCGTGCCGTTGTTTTAGTCTCCGGATTGTAGCTTGCCAAAAGGTTCTCAAATACCTTTCCGAGCAACTCAGGGTCGAGAGATATCTCTTTATCAAATGGTGTGTTTTCTTCAATGGCAAAATTATATTTTTTAAGAATATCAATAAGGCCCAATACATCAGATTTTTTCTTTTTCTTATCGCCATAAAAATCAGACAAATTCTTTCCCTTGCCCTGCGTTTCTCCAAAAAACAAAAAGTCCGGAACAGCCAGTTGATTTGGCTTTATCAGATTATCTGAAAAACCATCTATATATGTTTTATGCTCCTTATCATCCAAACAGTCAAACAAACCACCGTTTAAAAACGGAACTCTTTCGTTTACCAAATCTACAAAATGCTGTGGGTTGCTAAATAACTCCTGGTATCTCATAAGAGAATCTTGCCCAAATTCTTGCCCATACCAATCCTTTTTGCGAAAGCCTCTCTCTCGGCTATCTTCCTTATTTTGTGGAGTAATAGGGCAGTTTAGCGTGGCAAAAAATAAATTCTGAAGAATGGCTTTATAGTATATACTATAAGTGCTTTTAGATTTAAATATACCTATTTGTAGATTGGGGCTAAAGTCTTTAATTAAACTTTCGCTCAGGTACTGCTGGTCAAACAGTTGCCAAGGGATGAGGTCTTTTTGTTTTAAGAACCACACAAAAAGCAAACGGATAAGTAGGCGAATTACGTTTTTTGAACGATGCTCTTGTTTTTGGTATGGCTCAAGGTTTTGCTCTCCAGGGAAGCATACAGTATCAATTGCCCACGCATACCAGTCCGACAGTTCATTGTAGAAGGCCTTCGTAAGTATCTCCACCGAGAAGCGTTCTTGCAGGTCTTTCTCATCTTTTACCTTCCCTTTTGCCAGGTATTTATTGGGCGTATAGCCTCCGATGCCCTCTCCCAGCAAGTAAGAATAGCGGCGAGGATTGGAGTATTTGCGATTAACTTTTGCATCATCCTCATTGCCCTCTAACTTAATTTCAATGAGAGAGAAACGATAGCTTGCAGGATTGTCTGTAGGCACAAAAAGTATCAAAGCTCTATCTTGCCACTCTTCAGACAACATTCTAAAAGCCTCTTTTGACAGTCCAACACGAGGGTCTTCCTTGCCAATGTGTTGCACCTCATAAACCACTAAATCAAGCGATTTGCAAACACCCAACTTTATCGCCGACTGCGAATAGTTTGGTTTGCTTGCAAAAACAATATTGCTTTGTTGTTGCTCAAAATCATCAGGCAAAAAATCACGCTTCAAAAAATTCAGAAAATCCTCTCTGTTATATGCTTTATTAAATATCATGTCTTTTGCTATTCTTTAAATTCTTATTGCCTCCCTTCAAAATGCAATATATTTCACCCTCGAGGCGATAAAGTTCGTTTAATAGTGCGTAAAAATCTCTCAACAGGCGCAAGTGCATGAAATTGGCCATGAGGGTAGTGGTAGCCTACTTGAAAAATGGTTGCTTCTACATTATTTCGTTTCTGTAAAATCTCTACTGGCGTTGCTGCTATCTGCTCGCGCAATATAAAAACATCAATTTGCTGTCCTTGCTAATGGACTTTCCACTTACCTGAAAGGCAATATATTGAGCACTGGTGACTTGGGTAAAACAGGTGTCAAACAAGTTTCCACCTGTACGCCGGGCATACTTATGCACTAGAGTGCGAAACAGATAGTAAGTGGATGCAACAGGAATGGAATCATCTCAACCATTATGCGGATAGGGGAGGGGCACCGTGACTCGAATTGAAAAGCGGAGAAAATAAACCTTCATCAATACTACAGGTCACCTGAGTGTGAAACTGCTTGTGCCAAGCATTAGGATCGTCAAATTGCTTGGCCGCTTGTCCGGTAAAACGGCTCGACTCATTGGCGAACAGATTCAAAACTGTGCTCGATTGGCTCTTTTTATACATGAGGCGGTGTGCATTATTTAATGGCATAAAGATACGGAAAATAACCCAAAAAGAGAACTAATTCAATGAATATTAATCAATTAATTTCACTTCGGACTTTTCGGAGTAGGCTCATATATAAATGTCTTAAATGAAGCTATTACGCCGACTTTCATATACTCTTATAGTTTTTCTGCATCTCACAATTCAAGTACGCATATGGCTGGTATTAGGGCTAATATCAAGGTAGATAAATGCACCTTACCCTAATTGCTTACCACTTATTTTGGCAAGTAAAGCATTTTGCATACTCTTTGCCGGGGCAATTGATAGTGGAAGAGATTTACAAACCCAAAACAATTGCCATTTCGCATCTTGGCGAACATTCTGCAATTGGCGGTGCATTTGAAAAACTTGCCGCATGGGTAGGAGCAAACAATCTTTCCGCATTCTCTTTGGTGGGAGCAAGGGTTTTTAGTTTACCTCCCTCTTCCCCTGCGATGGCTTTTAGCTTGCCATCTTCGCCACAGGTCAATAAGACCTTGAGTCATGCTATTATGAAGAATATCAAACAAAACTTATCTTTCGCCTTTATCTATAATGCCTTAGGCATTCCTATAGCCGCTGGGCTTCTCTACCCAGTTTTCGGATTGCTACTATCTCCAATGATTGCAGCAGCGACAATGAGCCTCAGTTCTGTGTCGGTAATCGGCAATGCGCTGAGATTGAAAAGGTTAAAATTGCAAGGATTGCTTACTTGTAAACACACAATATTCAACTATTTTATTGATAAAATAAACTCATCTATTTCCTTAGCCATGATTTCCTCGTTAAGATTCTCTTCAATATATTTTCTTGCCCTTTGTCCCCATTTTTTTAGTTTATCCTTATTTTCAAGGAGTAGATTAATTTTGTTTGTCATATCCAATTCATCGTATGGATCAACAAAAAAAGCCCCATTGCCCTCTTCTAAATAATCTATAGAGCTAGGAGTTTTTGTAACAATAACACATTTGCCCATGGCCATTGACTGTAGGAAACTCATTTGTCCATACGAATAATTAAATAAGGGCAGGGGAATTACCACAAATAGGCTCTTGGCAATATGCTGTTTTAATTCAAAGACATTGACTTTTGGAATCAATACTACCTCTTCCTGATCTTCAAGACTTGTATCTCCAACGATATGTAGCTTTGTGGATGATTCAACTGACCGCCAGGAGCTTAATAAGGTTTTATAATCTCTTTTGGCATATCCAAAGGATAGAATATAGTTTTCAGAATCGACATCCATAGGTGTAAATTCATTGATATTGACTCCAAAACGAATAAATTTAGAATTTAGAATTTGTTTTGGATAAACTTTTTCGTATAGTTCTTTTTGTATTGACGAGTGATAAATGATTGCGGGTTTAGATTTTAGGGCAAATCGAAGGAAGGCCACTTCCGCCTTGTTTGTTCTGCCTCCATTGAGTCCGCCAACATCTATGATTATATGTTTTGGCATGCTCTTTTTGGAACTCAGACCCCTTAGTAGGGAGTAGAACAAACCACTCTGTGCTCCATGAGAAATGACGATGTCAAAATTATCCCTATTGAAAAATGCTCTTAGAGCTTGATAAATATAAAACTTAATAGCCTTAGTTTCAAACAAATGCAGTATATTTTTTTTCTGCCTGTCTATAATTGTTACATCTGGCAAGTCCTTAAAAAATCTAAAAAACCAGTATGCCTGATTTCTTACTTGCTTGTTTGGAGATTGTATCAAGGGATCATCTTGATTCAATTTATGAACGTCCCAATTTGGTAAAAATAGAATTTTCATCGCTCTTTTATTTAGATAAGTTACTCATATTAGTTTTACAACAGCCTCGTAGTTAGAGAGGTAGGCTTGAGATGTTTTAGAAACGTCAAAGTTTTCGCTTACATATTGGTAGGCCCTTTCTGTCATCGTTTCTTTTTCTTCTACGGATAAATCAACAAATTCAAATATCATTTTAGCACAATCATTGCTGTTGCCTGATTCAAAACTCATGGCGTTTTTATTGTCTTGTGCAAGTGTTTTTAAACCGTCTATATTTGATATTAAGCAGGGAACTTTGGCAACCATCGCTTCTGCTACCGCAAGTCCAAAACCTTCCCACATAGAGGGTTGCACCAACAAATCGTATTTGTGCAAGTTGTCTTGAATCTCTTTTTTTGTTTGTTTACCCAAAAATACTACATGCTTTTCGAGCTTTAATTGAGCAACAATTTTTTGCAGATATTCCCTAGACTTGCCCTCGCCAATTAAGTAAAGTATGAAACTGCTAAAGTTATACTCCGTCAATAGTATTGCTAGAGCTCTTATCAATACATCCTGACCCTTTGGCTCGTGGTCTAATCTGCCAACTTGAACAATTTTTAGAACCTCAGCTTGTGTATCATTGCTGGTTTTACACACAATTTTTTTTATGCTAATCCCATTGTCAACCAATATAGAGTCTAGCCCGTAGTCTTGTTTGAGCTTGTCTTTTACTGTTGGAGATATGGCGAACAGGTTTTTGTATTTTGGCAAACTAACAACATCCATTTTTACGCTGTGAACAGTGAGGCAAAAATTGTTCTTCTTATGCCAAGGCACATACCTGATGATGTCGTCTTGATGAAAATGCACAATATCGGCCTTACTCCTTAGTATTGCAAGATTAAATCTAATAACATAGAAAGGATTTTTGCTGCCTAGGGGTCTGGCATTTTTTATTATTTCTATGTTTGTATTTATGTCTTTTAGCAGGGATTTGTCAATGGCATTATTTATTATAAGCAGCATCACTTGATGGTTTTTCGCTTGATAATTGATAATATCTACCAACATTGTTTCCGCACCACCATATTGGAGTCCCCAAACGACATGCAATATCTTCATTTGTAAAATAATAAGTGTTTATTGACAAAGTAGCCAAGCATCGGCGTACTTGGGGTTTGATTTGCGCAAATTGTTTAGGAAGTCGTCGGCCTCAGCTTTTTCATAAAATTGACCTACCGATATTCTCGCTCTATTTTCTTTGTTTATGATAGTTGCGTTTTTAAATTGCTCTTCTTTTTGTATGTTTGCCAATTCTTTTTCGGCTTGTATTAAGGAGGGGAAACTTCCGACAACAATACAATAAGACATTGAATTTTCTGCCACAATTTTTTCGGGAAATATCTCTAAAACTTCGATTTCTTTCTCTTCATATGCGGGCAAATCTAGGGCTTGTTTGTCAGCATATATTTCTGCAGGCATAATAATAGCTATTTCCGAAGTATCTTTATTCTTGTTTATTGAGTCCAAAACCATTTTCTCTAAAGACGCAAATTGACTAATGAAGCTTGCATATTGCTGAGGAATTTCGTCTTGAGTGAGGGGGCTAGAGAGTAGTAAAAAAACAATAATCACTGCTGCTACAGATGCTGTGGCGGAAATTATTTTTTGACCCACCTGCAACCATAGATTTGTGCTCGTTTTAGCCTTCTCGGTATTTATGAAAACAGGTATTTCAATTTGTGTTAGAGGGCTTAAATAAAAATTGGAAAACCCATAAAAACTTGCATTAGAAGAGGGCTCTGAGCTAGGAGTAAAGATAAGTTTTTTTTCTTGTGAGTAGTTGAACTTTCCAACAGATTGAATTTCTATATTTCCTCTTGTATATATTTCTTTCTTAAAATAGTCACAAAATTGCTCTATCAACAAATTGGATTCTTCGAAAGAAATATTTCTCTCCTTCATCAGCGATCCCGATAAAAGCCCATCATTGTGTTTTAATTCGGAGTTAAAGCCCAAAGAGCGCATGGGTGGTACAAACACACCACTATCATCGGCACAAGAAGCTTTGCTGTCTTGAACCACAAAAGCTCCCAGAGCAGGAATGATGACGCATTCGTGCTTAGTTAGCAAAAAAGATATGTGACTTGTAATCTCCATACCACAAAAGTACGCAAAATTTTGAGCTTGACAAAATAAAAAAATAAGAAGGAGTCCTAAGGTTTTATTCTTGAACTCCTTAAGTTCTTATAATTTTATTTTTCTCTGCCTCAAAACCTCATACATTAATACCGAAGCTGCTGCCGAAACATTCAGAGAGGCTATATTTCCTAAAACAGGAATACATACCATTTGGTCGCAAATTCTTAGATTGTCCATAGCCACTCCCATATCTTCACCTCCCATTACTAGGGCCAAGGGGCTGGAATAATCACTTTCCGTATAATTAGTATCGGCTTTTTCAGTAGCTGCAATTATGGTATACCCACTATTTTTCAAATATTTTATCGATTCATTGATGCTAGATTCTCTGCAGACGGGCAGTGTGTGCAATGCTCCTGCAGAAGTTTTCATGGCATCGGCATTTACCGACACACTGTTTTTAGAGGGTATCACTATGGCATCAACGCCAGCGCACTCACAGGAGCGAGCTATGGCACCAAAATTTCGTACGTCCGTTATTCCATCAAGTAAGACAATAAAAGGAACCTTGCCCTCTTCGTATAAAAATGGTACTATGTCCTCTAATTTTTGGTAGGTAACGGCCGATATAAAGGCAATCACTCCCTGATGGTTCTTGCGGCTTAGCCTGTCCAGCTTTTCTTGGGGCACCCTTTGTAGGGGAATGTTGGTGTCTCTAACGATGTTAAACAATTCACGAGAAAGATCTCCTTGAAGATCTCTTTTCATCAATATTTTGTCCACTTCTTTTCCAGCCTGAATGGCTTCTATCACGGCACGGGTGCCAAAAATCATTTCGTTTTCTTTGATCATTATTATAATTTCAATAAATTTTTTGCGTGTTGTAGTGCAGAGGCTGTCATTTCTACTCCGCTAAGCATTTGTGCTATTTCCTTGATGCGTTCGTCGTCCGACAATCTGCGAATGTTGGTCTGGGTGGTGTCTTCAATCTCTTGCTTGTATACAAAATAATGACTATTGCCCTTGGCAGCAATTTGCGGCAGGTGAGTGATTGTTATTACCTGCATTACTTCGCCCAGTTGGTGCATTATGTCGCCCATCTTATCGGCAATCTCTCCAGAAACGCCTGTGTCTATTTCGTCAAATATAATGGTAGGCAATGCCATAGCACCTGCTACCAGAGCTTTTATGCCTATCATTAGGCGAGAAATCTCACCGCCTGAGGCAATTTCGCCTATGGGTTTTAGTTCTGCATTCTTATTGGCACTGAAAATAAAATTTACCTCATTCATGCCACTTTCATTGGCCTGTGTGACTTGCAATACCTGGCACATAAATTTCATGTTGGGCATGCCCAAGGGCGAAACTTTGTCTACTAGCATTTTTTCAAATGTAGGGGCCGTTTTATTGCGGGCCTCATTCAATTTTTGTGCTACAGAGTTTAATTCTTCCTGTGCCTTGTCGAGTGTGTTTTGTAAAAATTCCAGTTCTTGGTCTGCATTGTCTATGACTTCTATTTTTTTTGACAAAGACTCCTTGAGCTCTATCAGCAGTAGTTCTGAATCTACCTTGTGTTTCTTTTGCAAGGAGTATATAAGATCCAGTCTGTCGTTGGCCAATTGCAATCTTTCGGGCTTGAACTCCAATCGTTCTTGCTCGGAGCTTATATTTATAAGCATATCTTTGAGATCCAAATAGGCTGTCTGTATGCGTTCTGCAATTTCTTTTGTGGAGGGCAATATTTTAGAAATAGAAAAGGCGGTGTCCAAAGATTCTTTTAGCTTACTTAATATGCCATTGTCGTCTTCCATCAGGTGAGCTTCTATTTTAAAAAGTCCTGATTTTATTATTTCTACATTCGACAGTATTTCTATCTCTGCCTCTAGCGTTTCTTGTTCCCCTTTTTTTAGTTTGGCCTCTTCGAGCTGCTGATATTGAAACCTCAGATAATCCTCTTCTTGAGATTTGCGATCTATTTCTTTTTGGAAGGTCTTTAGATTGCTTTGAGCTTGTTTGTAGGTCTGATATAGGTTTTTATACTCATAGAGCAAGTTCTTATTGCCAGCCATTGTGTCCAAAACCTCGAGCTGAAAAAGCCCACTAGAAAGTTGTAGGTTTTGATGTTGGGAGTGTATATCTATAAGTTTTGTTCCTAGCTCTTTGAGCTCGTTTAAGCCTACGGGAGAATCATTGACAAAGGCCCTGGATTTGCCCGACGACAGTATTTCTCGTCTTATGATACATTGTTTTTGGTCGAACTCCAAATCATTAGCATCGAAAAAAGATTTTAATTTATAGGAAGATATATCAAATATTCCTTCTACCAAACATTTGTTTTCTCCTTCCTTTATAGATTTAGTATCAGCTCTTTGACCCAGTATTAAGCCCAAGGCACCAATCAATATAGATTTTCCTGCGCCCGTTTCTCCCGTAATGACGGAAAGACCGCCTGAAAAATCAATTTTTAAAGCCGATATAAGTGCGTAATTTTGTACGTGTAAAGAAGTTAGCATAGCAGGTTGAGGGGATTTATTTTTTTAATGGTTCTAATTTGTCCGACATTGTTACAAATACACTTCTTAGGAGCTCGTAGGTTTCTTTTTTATCTTGCGCACTGGCTTTTGATGCTACGAGTACTATTTCGTCAAGTTTGCTGTCGCCAAACATCTGCAGCAAAACACTTGCCGCCCGATTATTTCGCATATCGCTCAATATGGGCAATGCCTGCAATATCGTTGTTCTTCCTCTGTCAGGATTTGCCGCCATTTCGTCTAGTCCTTTTCTATGGTAGGTATATGACAATTCTCTGAAAGGAGAAAAAGATTCATCGAGGTAGGCGTTGATTACCGCATGCCTATTGTTGGAGCTCTCAAAAGCTTCCCATCCTTTCCATCCCATATTGCTCTGAGCCTTGAGTGTTATGCTTTGTGCTTCTCTGAAGAAGTAGGAGCCTCCTTTCATCGAGTATGTATCAAAATCGAGGGCCAATATAAGGTAGCAATAGAATGATATTGTAGCCTCAAGATTGCTTCTCAACTCATTTTCGACGTAGTCGATACTCATATTTTGTATGTATTCAAACTCAAATTTTGTGTCTCTAAAATTTATAGTATTGGTCGAATACGCAGAATTATATACCGGCCTTCGTGCTTGAATAGTCAAATCGGCGGTATAGGTATCTTCCTTGCCTTCTACCTTGGATGTTACAAGGATAGCAAAGCTACATTCAATTTTTTCTGTATTGGAAAAAGAGGTAGAGCTCCATTTTCGGGTGTTTATAAATTCCATTAGGGCGCTTTGCATAGTGGTAAAAACATCTTTGTTTGTGCCTTCTACTCTGTCGCTATTGATGCTTACCTTGGCATTGAGTTCTTGTGCATTGCTAGAATCAAGGCAAAATAGGAAGCTTAAAAAAAATATTGCTATTTTACACATTTAATTTTATTAATAATATCCTTGGCAACCTCTTCCTTTGTTTTCAAGGAAAAGTGTTCTATCGTGTCGTCGCTCGACAATATGCTTATCTTGTTGGTGTCGGTTTGAAATCCCGCACCCACATCTTCCATAGAATTGACGACTATAAAGTCTAAATTCTTCTTGTGGAGTTTTATCTTGGCATTTGCAAGTGCATCATTGGTTTCGAGGGCAAAGCCTACCAATACTTGATTTTGCTTTTTTATTTTCCCCAAGGCCTGGGCAATGTCCTTATTGGCTAGCAATTTAATAGTCAGCTCTTCTTCGTCTTTCCTTTTTATCTTGTTGCTGGCAGTAAGTGCTGGCTTGTAGTCTGCTACAGCGGCACAGAGTATTGCTATGTCCACTTTAGGGAATAGCGATATTGCCTCTTCATACATCTGGTCTGCTGTACACACATCTTTTCTGACAATCATTTTATTTTTCAACTGCAATTTTATAGGGCCTGCTACTACAATCACTTCAGCACCGCTATTGGCACAAGCTTCAGCTATGGCGAATCCCATTTTCCCTGAGGAATAATTACTTATATAACGTACGGGATCTATTTTTTCTTGTGTAGGACCTGCTGTTATCAGTATTTTTTTTCCTTTTAAGCTGCTGTTCTTGTTAAAAAAATCAGATACTTCATCAAATATCATTTGGGGCTCTTGCATTCTTCCCTTCCCTTCCAATTTGCTGGCTAAAAAACCAGATGAGGGCTCAATTATATGATTGCCATACGATTTTAGTATCTCTATATTTTTTTGAGTTGCAGGGTGGGCAAACATATCTAAATCCATTGCCGGCGCAATAAATACAGGCGCTTTCATGGATAAGTAAGTAGTAACAAGCATGTTGTCGGCAATTCCTTGTGCCATTTTACCTATGCTTGTTGCCGTAGCAGGCGCTACAATCATGAGGTCGGCCCAAATTCCTATATCTACATGGCTATTCCAAGAACCATCGGAGGAGGCAAAAAAGTCGCAAATCACAGTCTTTTGGCTTAATGTAGATAAGGTAAGTGCGGTGATAAATTCTTTTCCTGCGGCAGTTATGACAACTTGCACTTCGGCACCCGCTTTTATCAAAAGCCTGATTAGAAGAGCTGACTTATAAGCTGCAATACTACCACAAATACCGACTACTATTTTTTTACCTTTCAACATATTCTCTCTTTTTCTAAAAAACGCTGCAAGTTATACATTTTCTGCTAGGCGAACAAAAAAATAGGACAAATTTAGGAATTATTTTCCTTTTAAGGCTTGCTTAAGTTGAAGTTTTGAGCCTTAATTACGAAATATCATAAGAGGAGTCTGAGTGTTTCATATGCAGTTCTTTTTTTTAAAAAAAAGGCTGGCTAAAATTTGCAATAAAAAAATCATTGATGCGTTGTATATGTAATACATCCAATAGTTTATATATGAAATTGTGTGGAATATGATGGTTGTTTTGATTTTAATAATTATGACTTGTGGAATAATTACACAATAATTTAGTGTTAATAATTAATTTCAAGTTAGGTTATTTTATTTTGTTTGTAAAATAAAATGCTTATAATCAGCATTATACATTTATTTCAAAGTCTTTTTTCAAGTTTTTTAAAGTTTGGCTTGAATTTTTCACAAAGTCTTATTTGTATACGAATTATTAAGAGTTTTATAAAACACTGTTAATGTAACTTAGTTTGAGACTGTAATATTAAAAATAAATGCTTAAAATCGATTTAGATTTAAATAAATATCAAAGAAATGAAGAGAATGATTATTAAGAACAATAATATTGGGAGAGGAATATTTTTTGCGATATTATTTTGTTGTACGGGGTTTGTATTTGCGCAATCCGAAATAAGCAAGGATTTTGCATTAAATGATAAGGATTTAGAATACAAGTCGGCAGTTGATGTAGGGAGTGCCAAAGACCATTGGTATATCACACTTTCTGGGGGTGTCGCCAACTTGATGAGTGAAGAGACTCGGTATATTGGCACATCAGCTTTCGTTCCTACTATGGGGCTTTCGGTAGGTAAGTGGATTACTCCTATCTGGGGTCTGCGAATGAATTTAACGACTTCTAAATTGACTGGGTATACCACTTGGAACGATGCGGCGAATGTAGGTTTGGGGTCTTGGTATATAGGATATAACTTCCCTTATCCGGGAGATGGTGGTACAGGCGGCCAGAGTGCTTCTAACACCTATCTAGCAGCTGGAGAGGGAGGCCATAAGGGCGAATTTATAAAAGAACGTTTTTTTGGAGAACGTAAAGATACCGATAAATACGGTACGGGCTATATGTTTGATGTGCCTTATATGGCAGGATCTATAGATTTTATGCTTAATTTAACAAATATTTTTGTACCTTACGATGATACTCGTTTTTTTAATGCTACAATTTATGGAGGTTTGGGATTCTCCCATACTTTTGGCAATAAGACAGATCAAAAAACTAATATCAATAACACCATGCAAAAGTTTGGTTTTGTTTTTGATTTTCGTTTATCTGATGCCTGGAGTATAAATCTTGAGCCTCAAATGCTTATTGTGCCTGAAAATTTTGATTGGAGGGTTGGTGATGGCAACACAATGGATGGCATAGCAAATTATACGCTGGGCCTTACCTATAGGTTTAAGGAAAGGAAATTTAAGACCATTCAGTATATGGATTTTAAGCATATGTCGGATTTGAACAATAAAATAAATGCTCGCTATATGTAGCCTTAAAATAGTTTTATATATTCTTATAAAAAATAATTGCTGTTATTTTCAAATACTCCATTTTAATTGTATATATTTGTGGGCATTAACGACCAAGATTAGACATGGATTTTGAACTTATTTCAGATTATAAGCCAACAGGCGATCAGCCTGAAGCTATCATCCAGCTATCAAGGGGTTTGAATGAGGGTATTCCTTATCAAACCCTTTTGGGCGTGACGGGCTCTGGAAAGACCTTTACGATAGCCAATGTTATAAAAGAACAAAACAGGCCTTGTTTGGTATTAAGCCACAATAAAACCTTGGCAGCCCAGCTTTATGAGGAGTTTAAGAATTTTTTTCCTAAAAATGCCGTAGAGTATTTCGTTTCATACTACGACTATTACCAGCCCGAGGCATATCTGCCATCCTCCAACACCTACATAGAAAAAGATCTTTCTATAAATCAAGAAATAGAGAAATTGCGACTTTCTGCTACCTCTGCACTATTGTCTGGGAGGCAGGATGTTATCATAGTATCTTCCGTTTCCTGCCTCTATGGGATTGGCAATCCCGAGGATTTTCTTGAAACATTGATAGAGATAAAGAAAGGGCAGGTTTTTTCCCGGAATATTTTTCTCCGTAGGCTGGTAGAGATTCTCTATTCGCGCAATCAGATAGAATTTAATAGGGGATGCTTTAGGGTAAAAGGCGATACTGTAGATATTTATTTGGCGTATGCCGATTTTGCTATACGGCTAGTTTTTTGGGGCGATACCATAGAAGAGATTATAAGTTTTGATCCTATGAGCGGCAGTAAGATCGATTCCTTTACAGAATATAAAATTTATCCAGCCAATCTTTTTGTTACCACACAGGAGCGTATCAATAGGGCGGTGGGAGAAATTGCTGTAGATCTGGGCACGCAGGTAGAGATTTTTAATTCTGCGGGTAAATTGCAGGAAGCAAAGAGGCTCTACGAAAGAGTTACCTATGACTTGGAAATGATAAAAGAATTGGGCTACTGCTCAGGGATAGAAAATTATTCGCGATATTTTGATGGCAGGAAGCCAGGCAGCAGACCTTTTTGTTTGTTGGATTATTTTCCTAAAAACTTTCTTACAGTAATTGATGAAAGTCATGTATCGATACCACAGATAAGAGCCATGTTTGGAGGCGACAAATCAAGAAAGGCCAACCTTGTAGAATATGGTTTCCGCCTGCAAGCAGCAGTAGACAATAGGCCCTTGACCTACGATGAATTTGAAGAAGTGACGGGGCAGACTATCTATGTAAGCGCCACTCCTGCCGATTATGAATTGCTCAAGAGCGAAGGACTCATCATAGAGCAGGTGGTGCGCCCCACAGGGCTATTGGATCCTCCAATTGAAGTGCGACCGAGCCTGAATCAGATTGACGACCTGCTAGAAGAGATACGAGTAAGAACGGAAAAGAATGAACGAACTTTAATTACTACCCTCACCAAGCGAATGGCAGAAGAGCTGACGGATTACTTTTCTAAGATGAATATAAAATGTGCTTACATACATTCGGATGTTGAGACTCTGGACAGGATAGATATATTAGAAAAATTGCGTCAGGGATATTTTGATATTCTTATAGGAGTCAACCTTCTCAGAGAAGGTCTGGACTTGCCTGAGGTGTCTTTGGTAGCTATTTTGGATGCCGACAAGGAGGGTTTTTTACGCTCTCACCGCTCGCTGACCCAAACGGCAGGAAGGGCGGCAAGAAACATCAATGGAAAGGTGATTTTTTATGCAGATAAAATCACGGAAAGCATGCGTAAAACAATGGATGAAACAGGCAGAAGAAGAGAGAAACAAATTGCCTATAATCAAGAAAATGGAATCATACCTCAGCAAATCATTCGCTCTACCACTTCTTCTTTTAATAAGGATTCTGGACTTGCGAATTATACTCTTGGTGATGAACAAGGAAATACAGCCGCCGAGGCTAGTGTAGATTATTTGAGCAAATCGAGTATTGAGAAGCAGATAGCAAAAACTAAGAAAGCCATGCAAGTAGCAGCCAAAAAATTGGAGTTTCTCGAAGCCGCCCAATACCGCGATGCTATTATTCAATTAGAATCAAAATTAAATAAACTTAAATAAAATGAAGAAGTTTCAAAGATCATTGATCTTGACAGAGTGGAGTATCATATATAAATAATTATTCTTATATTTGTAGGATATAGCAATTATAACAAAATAATAATGAGAGATTTTTATTTGTGTATCATCTTCTTTTTATCTGTACATTTAGCTGCAGCAAATGACATATCTACCAATGCAGCATCTCCCAGCGATATGTATATTGCTATATTAGAATCGTCTAAGATAAAAAAAGAAGCAGATAATATTTTTTACGACAAGCCAGACAGCATAATTACTTATGACTATGTGGGTAATGCTTATCATAAAACTACTTTCAAATATGATAAAAATGGAAATGAAGCAGAGGTAATAGAGTATGATAAAAATGATCAAGATCTTACAATGCAAGCCGTTTATCGCTCCGAATACACCTACGATTTGAATGATAATATAGTTTCTCAGATTCTCTATAATTGGGATAAAAATGATAAAAAATGGGTGTTTAATTCAAAGTCTAGCATAGAAACAAATAAATTAGAATCAAAAAAGATTTCTCAATACTTGTGGGGTGAGAATCGATGGAATCTTGTAGCAGAAATAGAGCAATACAATTATTACTCAAGTCAAAATAAAATAGACTCTTCTTATTTATATGCAAGAAGAGTAGATGATTATATATCTGTAATTAAAACTATGTATTATTATCAAGAAGATGGGCTAAATTCTACTTCCGTTAGTTCGATTCAAGAAGGCAATAAGCCTTGGGCTAATTTATTAAAAAATCTGTCCATATATGATGAAAATAAAAACCTACTTACCCTAATAGATAGTATGTGGAATAAAAACTTAGAAAGTTGGGTCCCTAGCATTAAAAAAGGCTGCAAATATGATATGCAAAACAGGCCTGTTTTGGATGAGTCTTATATGTGGTTTGATAAATTAGGAGTATGGATAGGAGTTAAAAAAATGATTACAGACTACAATTACGATGGCACTACCAACGAAAAAAGTTTCTTTAATTTCAACATAGCAATAAACACGTGGAATAGCTATAGAAATGGCTATGAAGTGTTCTATTATGACAAGAAGAACACTACAAATATAGGCTCCGAAAGTATAAGCTCTAAGGCAAAAATTTGGACAAATGGAACTATGCTATATGTTGAAGAGGGTAGAGCAGTGGAAAGCATAAAGATATTTAGTTTGTCAGGTGAATTGTTGCTAAATAAAACACCTAACAATAGCTTAGGACTGAATTTGTCTGGCTTAAATAGTAGAGGAGTATGCATTGTGAAACTTACCTTTGTAGATGCTAGTTCGCAAACACAAAAAATATTTATACACTAACAAGCGCTATAAATACCTTAAAAGACTTATTTGTATTTTATTAATAGCCATTGAATTGTATCTTTTCGGATTATTTTCCGTACCTTAGCATTTAAATATAATACACTCATCTGTAGAAAACAGATATATAGGGGTAATTAAACACCAAATGTGGACAAAAAAGACTTTCCGGAGTAGACCAAATAAATATATTGTTAAACAAAATTAATCCTTTCCTTATGAAAACAGATATTGAAATTGCAAATAGCATTGCATTAAAAAAAATTGAAGAAGTTGCAAAGAGCATTGATCTTGGCAGAGACGAATTAAACCATTTTGGCAAATATATAGCCAAAGTTTCCTGCCATTTGATTGATGAGAAAAAAGTAGCCAAAAATAATCTTATCTTGGTTACAGCCATCACCCCAACGAAGGCAGGAATTGGAAAAACAACTGTTTCTATAGGCCTATCCTTGGGTTTGCAGAAGCTTGGCAAGCGTGCGATTGTGGCCCTTCGCGAACCCTCTTTAGGGCCTTGTTTTGGAATGAAGGGCGGCGCTGCTGGAGGCGGTTATGCTCAGGTATTGCCGATGGAGAATATTAATCTTCATTTTACGGGAGATTTTCATGCCATCACCTCCTCACACAACATGATTACGGCACTCTTGGATAATTATTTGTATCAAAATAGATCCAAGCCCGAAACTCAGTTGAAAGAAATACTGTGGAAGCGAGTCTTGGATGTAAATGACAGGTCACTACGCAAGATAGTTTCTGGCTTGGGAGGTAATGCCAATGGCATAACTAGCGAAACAGGATTTGATATTACTCCAGCCTCCGAAATAATGGCTATTTTGTGTCTCTCTAAGGATCTTGAAGATCTTAGGCGAAGAATTGGCGAAATTCTTCTGGGCTATAAATTTGACGGAAGCATATTTACCGTAAAGGATTTGGGTGTTGAAGGAGCCATTACTGTGCTGCTGAAAGATGCCATTAATCCCAACCTAGTGCAAACCACCGAACATGGAGCAGCATTTATACACGGCGGTCCCTTTGCTAATATAGCACATGGTTGTAATTCTGTGATAGCCACCAAAATGGCACTTACTTATGGAGAGTATGTAGTGACAGAGGCAGGATTTGGGGCAGATCTTGGCGCTGAAAAATTCTTTAATATAAAATGTAGGAAATCAGGATTGCAGCCCAAGCTTACGGTGCTTGTAGTGACTGCTCAGGCCCTAAAAATGCATGGAGGAGTGGGAGTTGAGGACATAAAAAAGCCCAATCTGGAGGGTTTTAAGATGGGCTTTAAGAACCTCGACAAGCATTTGAAAAACCTAAGGGGCTTTGGTCAGAATGTAGTTGTGGCTTTCAACAAATATGCCAATGATGCAGAGGATGAGATACAATTGCTCAAGGCACATTGTGAAAATCAATCGGTAGGTTTTGCGGTCAACAATGCCTTTGCCCAGGGAGGCAGTGGTGCCATAGAGCTTGCCAAGGTAGTGGTGGATGCTGTTGAAAACAAACCCTCTAAAAACCTTGTGTTTACCTACCAAGATAAGGAGGATACAAAGACCAAAATAGAGAAGGTGGCAAGTAATATTTATGGGGCGCAAAGTATTGTTTTTGGTGATGTAGCGCAGAAGAAACTCAAGCTTATAGAGCAAATGAATCTTTCTCATTTTCCCATTTGCATTGCAAAAACGCAGTATTCCTTTTCGGCAGATGCCAAGGCCTATGGTACTACAGAGGGCTTTGAATTTAGAATAAATGATATTGTAATCAATAGGGGCGCCGAGTTTATTGTTGCCATAGCAGGCGAAATCATGCGAATGCCAGGGCTACCAAAAGAGCCGCAGGCAAAATTGATAGATATTGTAGAGGGTAGGGTTACAGGCCTTAGCTGAGGGAGTATATCAACAAAAAGAGTCGGTTTGTTTGACAAACCGACTCTTTTTACTTTTAATATTATGGCAAAAAATATTTGGTAGCTACTTGGTAATTACCGCCAATTGGGCAATTTCATAATCTTTGCTATTACTTACATTTTCGAGGCTTTCTATTTTAATAAATTTGCAGGTAATACTTTTATCAAAAGACTGCTCTTGTTTGATAGGGTTGTTTTTGATGTTGTTGAATACCCCATTGCTTACAAGCTTAGTCCATGTACTACCATCTTCACTAGCATAAAAATTATACTTATAGATGTTATTTGCCTTTTCGCTGCCATGTGGGGTATAGGAAAAGCCTTTTATACTAAGCATCTCTCCTAGATTGATAATAACGGCCTCATTATTTTTGACAATGGCATAGCTCTTGTCATTGCCATCAATAATCCTATTAGCCCTATCGTTTTTTGGAGAAACAATAGACCACTTGGCGGGCGAAATATCAAAAACTACCGACACCGATTCGCTTGTTATTTTCCCATTTGTAATACTTGCCAAGGCGCGTACGCTGCCAGAAAGGGGAAGGGCAAATGGTTCTGTAAATAATGTTGATGACACACTAGGCTCGCTGCCGTCGGTGGTATAATATATCTGAGGATCATTTGTAGCGCAAACGATAGATACCATACCTTCTTTATCCCTACTGATGTTGGGTAGCGACAATTTTTCGGGAACCATATACAAACTTATATTGTTTAGTATGGGTGATGCCAAGGAACCTTGTATGCTTACACGTATTTTTTGAGTTTCCAGCGATGGAAATCTTAGTATGCGCTTATAGCCTATCGTTGTTGCTGAAGCTATCTCTTTCCAGGCATTATCAATCCAGGCATCGACTTTAAATTCGCTGACCCTCTGTCCTAGGGGTATGTATTCTTGCAAAAGAATCCTATTGAGCTGGGTATTTTTATTTAAGTCTATTTCTATCCATGGAGTCACAACATCATCATCACTTGCCCAATAGCTGTCGTAGTTGTCGTCAAGGAGATTCTGCGGTTTATATTCCTTAGAATTAGCCCTTTGCGAGGAGGCTTTGATCTTTGCACCCTTTGTCAAATTGCTTGCGAAAGCCTTGTCTATAGCCCCACGAAACTCCATCAAGCGCATAGAGTCGTTGGGGTGAATTCGCCCAGTTCTGTCGGGAGGCACATTGAGCAGCAAGTTAGAATTGCGCCCCACAGAAGTGTAGTATATGTCGAGCAGCTGATCTAGGGTTTTCACCTTGTCGTTGGTAGAGGCGCTATAAAACCATCCTGGGCGAATTGACACATCTGTTTCGGCAGGCACCCAGGCTTCGCCATGTATGTTGCCAATATTTAGTGT
Source organism: Bacteroidales bacterium (assembly GCA_003851245.1). Lineage (GTDB taxonomy): Bacteria > Bacteroidota > Bacteroidia > Bacteroidales > Azobacteroidaceae > BHEP01. The sequence goes on from BHEP01000013.1 coordinate 31,998, forward strand.
GTCGGTTGGAGGAGCTTCATTCCCTGGGCCAAACCCTTTTGTGTTCAGCCTTGACCAGTTTGTTTTGCCAGCCACTCCACGCTCGTTGCCCATCCATCGGCATCCTGGACCTACGTCACTAAATATAATTGCCTGTGGATGGTGGCGGTATACCACCTCATGAAACAATTCCCAATCATACTTGTGAGCTTTTCCCTCATGACCATGACCCCCATTGGCCCCATCGAACCATTGTTCGAATATCTCCCCATAATCGCCCAAAACCTCGTCTAGGGTATTGGCAAAGACCTTATTGTAGTCTTCAGTGCCGTAGGCGGGGTGATTTTGATCCCAGGGCGATAGGTATACGCCAAATTTCAGTCCATATTCTTTACAGGCGTCCGATAGCTCTTTCAATATATCGCCTTTCCCGTCTTTCCAGGGGCTTTGTGCTACTGTATGCGTACTGTATTTGCTGGGCCACAGACAAAATCCATCGTGGTGTTTGGCAGTTAGGATAATTGCCTTCATGCCTGCAGCCTTGGCTGTAGCTGCCCATTGCCTACAATCTACATTGCTAGGATTGAATACCTTGGGATCTTCTTCTCCGTCGCCCCACTCTACATCAGTAAAGGTATTGGGTCCGAAATGTATAAACATATAATACTCCATTTTCTGCCATTCGATTTGAGCCTCAGAGGGCAATACCCCATATGGCTTTGGAGGGTCTACCGATTTGCTGTTGCTGCAAGACATAAATATGGCTGCAAAGAGCAGACTTCTAAAGAAGAAGTCTGCATGATAAAATTTCATCTGTTTCATAATTTTAATTTATAGAAGCTTCGTTATTAATTCCATCCAGGGTTTTGCGGCAATAAATTTTCATTTTTTTGAATCTCTCCTGTTGGTATTGGGTATAGATAGAGTCTGTCATTCCACATTCTTTTGCCAAGATAATTGGGGTATACTTCAGCATATTTGTTTTCGTTTTCCACCCACTTTCCCGTATATGTTTCTATTCTGTCAGCTATTTGACCTGCTTTCCATCTCTTAAGGTCATCAAGCCTGAGGCCTTCTCCTGCAAGCTCTACGCGGCGTTCTCGGCGTATTTCTTGCAATAGGGGAGTTATGGCATATCCCCAATTTGTCCAATTAGGATCTGAAAATCCTACCTCTAGTGTCATTGGGGGCATTCCTGCTCGCTCTCGCAATTTGTTTATTGTTATATCCAAATCTTCGAGGCTTATGGTTCCCAATTCGGCCTTAGCTTCGGCATAAATGAGAAGTGTTTCAGCATATCTATATGCTATGCCATCATAGGTATTGCTCTTGGCTTGATTGTCTTTTTCGAGGGGCGAATAATACTTACGAATGCGGTATCCAGTATAGCAAACATCAGATATATAATCTTCTTCTGCTATAAAAATGCTATCGCCACCATCTGAAATTCTTATAGGAAACTTGGGGTTGTGTATTGTTTGGGATAAGCGAGGGTCACGATTAGCAGTTTCTGCCTCCATTGTTTTGTCGCCCTTATAGAGTTGGCTAAGGGCAATAGGCAGTCCATCACTACAGAGATAATTGTTTACAAAATCTTTGGAGAAGCCTGTCTTTGCCTCACTCAAACTGCGGCTAGTATTATGCGGGTGCAGATCTTTGAGGTATCCGACGGGCAAGATAGCTTCCTTCAAGCTGCTTTTGTCGTCTATAAGAAACATTTCATAATAATCTTTTTCGGGCTTGCCAGTAGTATAGATCTCATACTTGCCAGTTTCTATAATATCTTTGGCAGTCTGTGCCGCCAAAGCCAACAGAGAGGTTGATTTTTGCTGAAGGTTCATTTGGGTATGATACTTATAATAAGTGCCCTCATGCAGGCATGTTCTTGCTTTGAGATGTCGGGCAACATTTTTGCCTATGCGTCCTGCTTTGGGATTGTCGGGTAGCCATTGTATGGCAAAATCGAAGTCTTCTATTATCTTATCCATCACCAGATCTCTTTTGGTTTTGGGTCCATATAGAATTTCTATATCAGTGGTTTTTAGGTCTTTGTCGAACCATGGCACATCGCCAAAGGTTCTAATTTTTGCACTATATTGCATGGCCCTAAAGAAGCGTACTTCCCCTACATATTGGTTTATATCGACCTGGTCTCCCCCAGCCTTGGTATAATGGTTCATGAAATGGTTTAATTCGCGAATGCGAGCCCAATCGCTCTTAGCCCATCCTCCGCCATTAGCAGGAATAGGGTATTCGTCCCAAAAATAGGATGGTCTTGAATGTGGCACCTGATCGTCGCTATTGCCATCGCCATTTGAGGTTAGTCCAGATGGGAGAATGGAATAAAAACTGTTGGCATAGGCTTCTAAGTCGTCGGTTGTATTCCAATAGTTTTCATCGCTGATGGCTTCGGGGCGGCGATCCAAGAAGTTGTCGTTGCATCCTACTAATAATGAAGAGAGGAATATGCTAGCTATTATATTATATATTTTCATTTTGTTAAAATAATTAAAGAGTTATACTTAAGCCAAAAGCAAAAGACTTTTGCAAGGGGTATTTATATGGATCAGAAAGTTCGGGATCAAAACCTTCAGAGGTATTTTTGAAGGTAAGGAGGTTTTCTCCAGTAACGAATACACGCAGCTTATCGACACTTATTTTTGTTAGTATGGAGGTGGGTATTGTATATCCTAGGGTCAAGCTTTTTAGGCGTAGGTAGGATCCGTCTTGTAGAAATCGGGTTTGTGCACGATTGGTAAAACCACCGGCATTGAAGCTTGGTCGGGGAAATTGCGCATCTCTGTTGTTTTCTGTCCAATAATCGGCATTGATGGCTGATGGTACTGACCACTCACTGCTGTAATGTTCAAGAAAAAGCTTGTTGGGTAGTCGTATATCTCTTTTTCCTACTCCTTGCATAAAGAAACTAAAATCGAAGTTTTGCCATTCTGCCGAGCCTCTGAATCCATATTGGTAGCGCGGTGTAGAATTTCCTATAATGGATTGATCGCCAGGATTGGCAAGGGTGTTATTGCCCCAGTTTATTTCTCCATTACCATCTTTGTCTGCAAACATTAATTCTCCAGTTAGGGGATGTCTTCCTGCCAATAGGCTGTGGTCGGGGGCAGCAGAGATTTCGCTCTCCGATTGGAAAAGCCCCAATGTCTCGTATCCCCAAATCTCATTAAGCTTCCTGCCTACATAATATTGTCCGATATCTCCTGTGGGATTATCATATTTGGTGACGGTAGCCTGATAATCTGCGATATTGAAGCCAAAGGAGTAGTATAGACCATTTGGCAACACATTGTTCCAGCTTATCTCAAATTCCCATCCTTTGGTGTTTATTTCTGCGGAATTGACCAGGGGCTCGCTGGCACCAAGTATATTGGGTAGTTCTCTGTCTCTCATCAATATATTGGAAGTTCTTCTTTCGTAATAGTCGAAAGTACCCTTTAAGCGATTGTTTAGGAGCACAAAATCCACTCCTAAGTCCCATTGTTTGGCCGTTTCCCAAGTTAGAGTAGGGCTCACGAGTCTTCCCGCAGTAATGTACTGGTTTTGTTGATTTCCCATAAGCCATGGTTGAATTCCTGTTGACAAAGAAGTCAAATAGGGTTGGTATTCATCTTCAAGAGACTGGTTGCCCAAGCTACCATAGGATGCCCTTATTTTAAGTTCGTCGACAAGGCTTTTAGCACCTTCAAAGAAGGCCTCGTTAGATATTCTCCAGCCCACAGAGGCGGAGGGGTTGAAAGCAGCCCTATCATTTTTGGGGAATCTCGATGAGAGGTCATAGCGTGCGTTTAGCTCCATCAAATAGCGCTCGTCATAAATATAGTTTAGACGTACGAATGTGCCGCGAATGGCCCAGGAATTGTCGAAGTTAGAGACATATCTTTCTCCGGTGGCAGTATTCATAGATGGAATGTCGTTTGAAGCCAAATTTCTTCTCTCCGAAGAAAAGCTTCTGAAATGTTTTTCTTCCTGATTGAAGCCTACCAAGCCCTTGAGGTAGTGACTGCCCAAATCTTTTTCGTAATCTGCAAATAGATTGAGAGCATTATAAGTGTCGTCTTTCTGCGATTGAGCTACACCATTAGGATTGGTCCAAGCAAAGGTCTGCAAGAGCTGTCCGTCGACACCATACTCATTAAATTTTTTTATATGAATTTTAGTGTTTTCATTATAAAGGTTGAATGTATAGTCGAAGTTTATTGTAGCCCCCTGAAAGGGTTTTAATTTTGCCGAAAGGGTATTCCAAAAATCATTTTTATATGTAGTTCGGCTGCCAGCATCTTCTAGGATGGCTGCAAAATTAGTATAGTTTCCCTGTCCTGACCAGTTGCCATCAGGATGCTTGACAGGCATAATGGGGCGGGTGTCGGCACCAATAAAATTGTCGCCATGGATGCGAGACTGGTTTAGTCCAGACAATTCGGTTCTATTGAAAGTGGTTTTCAGTCCAATATTGAGCCAGTCATTGATATCGTAACTGATATTGTTCATGATATTAAATTTCTTGAAGCCCTCATTTCCAAAACGAAGCAGAGATCCCTGATCCATAAATCCACCAGAGGTATAGTAAGTTACCTTTTCGGAGCCACCATTTATGGCAATGTTGTAGTTTTGAATAGGGTAGCTTTTGGCATACAATTCGTCCATCCAGTCGGTGTTGGAGGCATAGGAATATTTCTTTCCTTGGCTGCTCATATCGGGGTTTGAATGTACAAAAACAGATGGATATAACGAGGGGTTTTGGTAGTGATTGCGTATGTGTTCCATCTCTTGGGCATCAAAATAATTTCTTCCGTTGTCTGTTGTATTGGCAGCATTCATCCAGTCGGCATATTGCATTGAGCTCATATATTTGGGCCTGGTGGTGGGACTGTTGAAGGATGTCATGGAGTTGAAAGATACTTTTGTAGGCTGATTCTTTTTACCTCCTTTGGTGGTAATAAGCATCACCCCATAAGCTGCTCTTGCTCCGTATATGGCAGAGGATGCGGCATCTTTGAGTACCGATACGCTGGCTACATCCTGAGGGTTTATTAGGTTGGGATCCATTTCTACTCCATCTACAAGTATCAGAGGTTTTCCTCCAGACAGGGAAGCGTCTCCACGAATTTTGAATGAGGAGGCATCTCCAGGTCTTCCACTGGTGGTTATTGTCAAATTGGCAATGGCGCCTTGCAAGCCCTGCCCTAGGTTGGTAATGGGTCTGTCGGCTATTATTTTGTTGTCAATCACAGAGACAGCACCCGTAAGATTGGCTTTTTTTATGGTGGCATATCCTACCACTACTATTTCATCTAATACCTTGTTGTCTTCTCTGAGTTGGATGTCGAGGTGTTTTTTGTTTCCTACGCTCCACTCTGAGGATACATACCCAAGGTATGTTACCAGCAATACGGATTCAGAACCTACTTCGAGAGTAAATCTTCCATCCAAGTCGCTTACCGTACCAATGCTTGTGCCCTTGACTACTATGCTGGCACCAATGACTGGCATTCCCATATTGTCGAGAATGGTGCCTGTAATACTCTTTTTATCGCTCTGAGCGGTTTGCAATTTCATTTGCCTAGATTCAATTTTCAAAGATGTTTCTTTGAATTTTCGGTCTGCTGTCTCTGCGGAGACCCCCAGTCCTATGCATAGTCCTAATAATAGGAGGGGCATTTTTTTCTTCATAAATTTGTTTTTCATAAATTTGCTTTTCATACTTTAATTGTTTTATATTCTTACTATGGTTGATTGCTTGTGAAGTTTCACAAGCTTTTTTAGGCTTGGTTTAATTTGGATTCAAAGGTAGTATTCTATTTTTGATTTATATTGAATTTTATATAATATTTGTAATAATATCAAAAAAATGAGTCACTTCCTAAAATGAGAGTAGTAGACGTTCTATTTCTTTTCTAAGCTCCTTTCTATTTCCTGTAAAGTTATTAACAATGAGTGTAAATGCGGAGGCTTTGCCATCTTTCATAACATATCCAGCATAGGATTGAACCTTACTGATGCTTCCGCTTTTTATTCTAGCCTCTCCTTCCAAAGGAGTGTTTTTAAGAAAAGCCCTCACTGTTCCTTCTTTTCCTGCCAGGGGCAATGACTGAAGGAATATCTCCTTGTGGACACTTTTTTTATACATATAAACCAGAACTTCTGTAAGCATTTGGGCAGAAATGGCGTTGCTAGGAGCAAGCCCAGAGCCATCATACATAAATAAACTCTGAGTGTTTATGCCTTTTTTATGCCAGTACTTATGAATTTGCCTTTGGCTTATTGAGGGAATATAATCGCTGCCTTTGGCCAGCCCCCTTTCTTTTCCAATGGCATAAAAAAGATGCTCAGCATAGTGATTGTTGCTTCTTTCGTTGCTTACCCTTATGAGCTGTGCCATAGGTTTTGATACCGAAGTGCAGAGTAGTTTTGCCATAGTATCAGGTGGGCTCTCTGTACTTTCTGCCTTGCTTGAGATAGAGATATGATTGCTTTTAAGAAAATCCTCAAAATAATTTGCTAAAAACAAAGCTGGCTTGGGAATATCTCCCTTTATAATAATTGAGTTTTTATTTTGAGGAACTACACCATGCAGATTACGTTCCATAGAGAAGGGGGCTCCCGCAATGTAAGCACTATCTATATTGCTACTTACGACTTTTAAATAATTGTTGAATTTTAGATCTACTAAAGGTTCTGTTTTAATTATCTGAACCTCTGTTCCTGCCTTTTCTGAGCGTAGATATAGTCTGTAGCTATTGTCGAAAACACTTATGTTGTATGTGCCTGATGCGTAGTAATTTCCTAAATCTTCTTTGAGCCATTTGCTAGAAAATCCTTCGTAAGCTTCGGGCTCTTTATTGACAAGAATGCCTTGAATGGATTTTATTCCAGCCTTATTGATTGCTTCCAGCCATTCTTGCAGGAAATATTTGGGCTTGTCCCCTACATACTCCGAGCCCAAACTAGGGTCGCCGCTTCCCTGAATAAATAGCTTGCCGTGGAGGCATCCTTTTTCGTCAATATTTCCTTGACTATATATTTTGGTTTCAAACAAAAAATCTTTGCCCAATATTTCTAAGGCAGAGGCTGTTGTAATAATTTTTAAGGCAGAGGCTGGGCATAAGCTCATGTTTTCGTTGTAAGCACATTCAAGCTTTCCCGTTTCTATATCCACCAATTTAAATCCTATACTCGCATGTTTATTTATCGGCAATTGCACGAAGCGTTCAATTGCCGATTTTTGAGCAAATAGCAGTCCAGGGAGTAGACTCCAGCATGCTATTGCAAGAAATTTTAATATCTTTAATTTCATCATAGAAGGGTATGCAGTTTTATCGTTCTTGATATTCTCTATTGTTGAGACGGAAATATTTTTCCAAGATTTCGTGCAAAGATAATTTATTTTCAGACACATTCACATACATATTCTCATATCTTTACACTTATTACCGATTCACCAATCAAAGTATTTGCTTTTTTATCAATTAATATATACATTTGTTGTTTATTTTACCAAATACTGCTCATAAAAACCTTATTGGCAATAATATTAAATACTTAAACAGAGAAGCAATGAAAATAACAGACATCATCTCAGCCTTAGATGCCAAGCATCCTGGAGAAAGCGAGTACCGACAAGCCGTAATGGAAGTATTGGTATGTATTGAAGATATTTACAACCAGCACCCCGAGTTTGAAAAGGCTGCCATCATTGAGCGATTGGTAGAACCCGACAGGATATTTACCTTCAAAGTGCCTTGGATAGACGACAAGGGCAAGGTGAGGGTAAATCTTGGGTATAGAGTGCAGTTCAATAACGCCATTGGACCCTACAAGGGAGGGCTGCGCTTTCATGCCTCAGTGAACCTATCTACCCTAAAGTTTTTGGGTTTTGAGCAGACTTTCAAAAATGCCCTCACCAGCCTGCCTATGGGAGGAGCAAAGGGAGGATCAGATTTTTCGGTAAGAGGAAAATCCAATGCCGAGATTATGCGTTTCTGCCAGTCATTTATGCTAGAATTGTGGCAAAATATTGGGGCCAACACAGATATTCCAGCAGGAGATATTGGTGTTGGTGGCAGAGAAATTGGCTATTTGTATGGCATGTATAAGAAATTGGCAAGGGAAAATACTGGAACATTTACCGGCAAGGGTTTAGATTACGGAGGATCCCTCATACGCCCAGAGGCTACGGGCTATGGTGCCTTGTATTTTATTGATAAGGCATTGGCGCATCATGGACATCAGCTCAAAGGAAAGACAGTAGCAGTGTCGGGATTTGGAAATGTGGCTTGGGGTGCATGCCTAAAAGCTACTGAACTTGGGGCTAAGGTTATTACAATATCTGGTCCCGATGGCTACATATATGACCCCGAAGGCATAGAGGGTGAAAAAATAGACTTTATGCTTGAGCTTCGCAATTCGGGCGAGGACATAGTCGCTCCCTACGCCGACAAGTATCCTAGTGCTACTTTTTATGCCAATAAACGCCCCTGGGAACAAAAGGTAGATATAGCCCTTCCTTGTGCCATACAAAATGAAATGAATGAGCAAGATGCTCAGCAACTTATCAACAATAAGGTGCTCTGTGTGGGAGAAGTTTCAAATATGGGATGTACTACGGCAGCTACCGATTTATTGATAGAGCATAAGGTTATTTTTGCTCCAGGCAAGGCGGTAAATGCTGGTGGTGTAGCAACTTCGGGATTAGAAATGACACAAAATGCCATGCACATTCAGTGGTCGGCACAAGAGGTAGATAGCAATCTTAAAGAAATAATGAGTAAGATACACGATCAATGCGTAAAATATGGAAGCCAAGATGGTGGTGCTTATGTCAACTACGCCAAGGGAGCCAATATTGCAGGTTTTATGAAGGTTGCCAATGCTATGATGGCGCAGGGAGTAGTGTAGGATAACAAGCCCCTGACCGGCACCCCTAGGATAGATTACAAAAAAACAAGCCTCTCTAAGAATATATCTTAGAGAGGCTTGTTTTTTTGTAATCCTAATTGCTTTCCTTTAACGGTCTTAAGTGATCCACCTGGGGTTCGAACCCAGGACCCCATCCTTAAAAGGGATGTGCTCTACCAACTGAGCTAGTGAATCAAGATACATTGCTTTTCTAAAGCGAGTGCAAAGATATCTAAATTATATTTACCTTCCAAATTTAAGGTAAATTATTTTGCATTCTCCACCAGTTTCCACCAGCTTCAATCAGCTTCAATCAGCTTCTTCGTCCCAATCAATATTTTCATATTTAGAAAAATCACCGTCCTCTTCGTCATCGTATTCTTCGTCATCCTCTTCGAGTGGAAATTCAAAGAAGTACTCATCTTCTTCAAGTTCTAATTTTTTGATTTCTAAAGGACGGTGTATTATATCTTCAATTATATATTCTAAGAAATCTTGTTTGTTGAGTTCTTTCCAGAGTAGGTCTTTTAGTTGAGTTATGCCAAACTGTGTGATCGACGAAATAAAGATATACTCTATTCCTTGAGGAAGATCCTTACTTAGCTCTTCAATAAGTTCTTGGTCAAGCATATCCGTCTTAGTGATTGCCAGCACTCTTTTTTTATCAACTAATTCGGGATTGTATTTTACTAGTTCGTTGATTAATATTTCGTATTCTTTTTTTATGTCTTCGGCATCTGCGGGCACCATAAATAGTAGGAGAGAGTTTCGCTCTATGTGTCTGAGAAATCTCAATCCAAGCCCCTTGCCTTCGCTGGCACCTTCTATGATGCCAGGAATATCTGCCATAACGAAAGAAAAATTGTCGCGGCAACTTACAATGCCTAAATTAGGCTCTAATGTTGTAAATGGATAATTGGCAATCTTGGGTTTTGCGGCAGAAACAACCGATAGGAGGGTAGATTTCCCTGCGTTGGGAAAGCCCACCAAGCCCACATCGGCTAGGAGTTTTATTTGCAGTATTATCTTTTTTTCCTCAAGGGGCTCGCCAGGCTGCGAGAAACGCGGCGACTGATTGGTGGCAGACTTAAATTTGTGATTTCCTAAGCCCCCTCTACCGCCTTTTAGCAGAACAATTTCCTGTCCGTGGTGTTTTATGTCACATAAATATTCGCCAGTCTCTCCGTCGTAAATAACTGTGCCACAGGGAACTTCTATAACCTTGTCTTCGCCATCCTTGCCACTACAAAGCTTTCCAGTGCCATTTTCTCCGTGTCCGGCCAAAATATGCCTTTCAAACTTGAGGTGTAGCAGTGTCCACAAGTTTCTGTTTCCACGTAAAATTACATGGCCACCTCTTCCTCCATTTCCCCCATCAGGACCTCCCTTGGGGATGTATTTTTCCCTTCTGAAATGCGAGGATCCTCGACCACCTTTTCCAGAACGGGAATAAATTTTCACATAATCAACAAAGTTTGAATCGGCCATTAATTTTTTATTAGGAGTTTGAAGTCGCTTCTTTTATTCTGTCCAATGCTTCAGCAATGCGGCTAAAGATTTCGTCTACACTACCAGTACCACTGATGCTAATGTTTTTACCTTGCTTTTTGTAGAACTCTTTTAAAGGTTCTGTTTGAGTTCGGTACACTTCAAGGCGCTTATTGATAGTTTCTAAGTTGTCGTCGCTACGTCCCGACTCTTCGCCTCTTTTGAGTAGTCTCTTAATTAATTCGGGCTCATCGACAGAGAGATTTATAATGGCAGTAATTGCTGTTCCTTTTGCCCTCAATAATATATCAAGAGCTTCCCCCTGATTCAAGTTGCGAGGAAAACCATCGAAAATAAAGCCTTTGGAGCTTTTGTTTGTGTCGATGATATTTGTGAGCATCTTGATGGTTATCTCATCAGGAACCAACTGACCTTTTGAAATATACTCTTCAGCAATAATTCCAAGTTCAGTCTTACTTTTAATCTCTCCTCGCAGTACTTCGCCAGTAGAGATGTGGTAGAGACCATACTTGTTAATAATCAACTCACTTTGTGTGCCTTTGCCTGAGCCAGGTGCACCAAAAATAACAACATTTAGCATTGCTTTATTCTTAAAATTTATTTGTATATAACAATATTAAAACACACTCACATCAAAAACGTCAAAATAAAGATCCTTATTTAGGATTCTTTAATCTTGTAAATATCCCTTAGGTTGCGACCGTGTCCATCATAATCAAGCCCATATCCAACAATAAACTCATTGGATATTTCTAATGCTACATAATCTGGTTCAAGTTCTACACTAAGAGCTTTGGGTTTGAACAAGAGTGTGGCAACTTTCAACATATTTGGTTTTTTAGATAATAATTCTTTTTTCAAAAAGCTCATTGTATATCCAGTATCAATAATGTCTTCTAAGATTACAACATTTCGATTTTCGATATTTCCTTGCAATCCATAAATTTCTTTTATCTGACCATTCGTAGAGGATTTTTGATAAGATTGCAAACGAATGAATGAAATTTCACAAGGAAAATTTAGCCTCTTAAGCAAATCTGATGCAAACATAAAGCCACCATTAAGCACACAAATAAAAAGTGGGTTTTTATCCCCTAGATCTTCATTCATTGCCTTAGCAATTTTATCTATGGCTTCTAAAATCACTTCTTCCTTAATAGAAAGCTCAAATAATTTATCTTTAACCTGAATACTGGACATTTTTTTATTTTTTAAGTTCACAAAAGTATGAAAAATAAAGGTACTTACAATATTCGTTCGACAATTTTTATCTAAAGCCGCATCTAATTATATCTAAGACCCTACAAAACAATTGTTTTCATTTGTAGGGTAGATATGATATTTATCGTATCTTGTATTTTTTTTGATTTTAATTTAGTCGTTTCAAGCCTTTTGATTACATTTGCATAGAAAATAGATTTGCATAAAGTAGATTGGTAAAATAATTGATAAGTAAACATAATAAGGAAATCGATATGAAAATATTCACTTCAATGCAAATAAAAGCAATTGATGCGTACACAATTTCAGGGGAGCCTATTTCTTCCATTGATTTTATGGAACGAAGTGCGCAGCAATTTGCAAAAAAAGTGATGTCTTGCACAAATGCTAATAGAAAAATATATGTGTTTGCAGGTCCCGGAAATAACGGAGGAGATGCTTTGGCAGTTTCGCGCATAATGCTTGAAAATGGCTACTCAGTAGTGGTTTATCTATTTAATCCCAAGGGTAAATTGTCGGAAAATTGCAGTCTCAACAAGGACAGGCTGTGGCGTATGGAGGGCGTTCATTTCGTAGAAGTAAGGGACTCATTCGACCCACCAGATTTGAAAAAAGAGGATGTTGTTATTGATGGTTTGTTTGGAATTGGTCTCAGCCGCCCATTGGCAGGAGGATTTTTGGCGGTAGTACATTACTTGAATCAATCGTCTGCACATATCATTTCTTTAGACATTCCTTCAGGTCTTCTTGCTGATGGAGATCTTCAAGCGGATGATGAGGCTATTATTTGTGCCGACAAGACTTTTACGTTTCAATTTCCCAAATTATCTTTTTTCTTTCCCGAAAGTGGCCGCTATGTTGGAGATTGGGACTTGCTGGATATTGAGCTCCATACCGAAGCAATAGAAAAAGAAGAGAGTTCGTTTTTGGCTTTAAGTAGAGTGAAAATAAAATCTCTTTTGAAAAAGAGGGGACGTTTTTCTCACAAAGGCAATTTTGGTCATGGACTGCTGATAGCAGGCAGCAAGGGCATGATGGGTGCAGCCATTTTGGCATCTAAGGCAGCCATGCGAAGCGGAATAGGATTGCTTACTAGCCATGTGCCAGGTATGGGCGATTTTATACTGCAAACTAGTGTGCCTGAGGTGATGACGAGTATTGATGCAAATGCAGATTTCTTTACCACTCTTCCAGACATTGCGCCCTACAAGGCCATTGCAATAGGCCCGGGCCTGGGTTTACAAAAAGATAGCGCCCTGGCTTTGGAAAAGCTTTTATCTTGTTCGGTGGCTCCATTGCTTATTGATGCAGATGCTTTGAATCTTATTGCCAAGAATCCTTTATTGATAGATAAAATACCTAAGGAAAGTATTCTTACTCCCCATCCCAAAGAATTTGACAGATTGTTTGGCTCTGCGGCATCCTGTTCCAAAGAAAGACTTGCCAATGCCCTTGAATTTGCTGCTAAAACACAGACTTATCTTGTGCTTAAGGGAGCTTATACGGCGATTTGCATGCCTACGGGGCTATGTTATTTCAATACCACAGGCAATGCGGGAATGGCTACTGCGGGTAGTGGTGACTGTTTGACTGGCATTATTTTGTCCTTATTGGCACAGTCGTACTCTCCTGCCGATGCGGCTTTGTTGGGTGTTTATTTGCATGGTTTGGCTGGCGATATTGCTCTTGAAGAAGGCTCTTTGGAAAGTTTGCTTGCCAGCGATATAGTAAGTTCTTTGGGTCTTGCATTTGCAGAGTTGCAGGCTTTGGATGAGAATTAAAATTAAAAAAACGTATTGTTTCTTATGAAAATAAAAAAAGTTAATTTGCTTGTTTCTTTTATTGCATTGTCTGTGCTTTTAGTACCGATTGAACTGTGGGGGCAAACAAATGTTGTGAAACGAACAGCTTCAAAATCAAATGACTATGGTGTGAGTTATTTCTTGCCCAAAACGAAAATTATTTTGCAAGCAGAGGTAGTAAAATCGGACTTGACGGCGGGTAAATATGCAAAGTATGCTGAAAAATATCTGGGAATTAATGATGTGATAGACCAAGACCAGACGAGCTATAGCTTGCAGGCAGTGCAGGTAGAAACTCGTGGTATACCCAATTTGGAAGAGGCGTATATTATAGAATTAAAATCTAAGACAATTGCTCCTTTTGTATATTTGTCTGAAGATGGTTTGATTTGCGCTATTAATTCAGATTATGAGCCTTCGACAGAAGCTAAACCTTCGGAATCTTTCTTTAAGGAGAAGGGCAATTCTATAAGTGTAAGTGCTGTAAAAGAGCCTAGTAGTGCATTTACAGAGGAGTATCTGCGTGCTGGCTCGATAAGTAAGATGGCAGAGTTGGCATCGAAACAAATATTCAAGTTGCGCGAGAGCCGAATGGACATTCTTACTGGAGATGCAGATAATGCTCCACGCGACGGAGAGGCGATGAAAATAGTTTTGGCATCTTTGGAGTTGCAAGAAAAAGCACTCGTTGAATTATTTGTTGGAAGGGAAGCAAAACATTATGATATTGCTGAATTTGAAATTGATCCAGCCATGGAAATGGAGAAGGAGGTTGTTTTTCGTTTTTCAAAATATTTGGGAGTCGTCGATGCCGACGATTTGAGTGGTATTCCGGTTTATCTTACTCTCAAGAAACTGGAAACTATTGGTGCTCCATTGGAGGGTGGAAAAAAGGAAAAAATTTCTAAAGGACTTGTCTACAATCTTCCTGGACGCGCATCATTGGATGTTTTTTATGGCACCGAGCAGCTGTATAAAGATGTGATACAGGTCACACAATTTGGCACAACAGAGGTCTTGGCGACCTCACTCTTTGAGGATAAAAAAGGACCGATAAAGATTATTTTCTACCCTCAAACAGGTACAGTAAAACAGATTATACAATAATAATATTGCGACTGCCGTCACTGCAGACCTCAATGCGCACATGCAGCGTTTCGGGAGGTAGCAGGGCGGCAATATTTTGAGGCCATTCGATTAGGCATAATGCTTCTTTGTAGAAATAGTCTTCAATGCCTATATCTAGGGCTTCTTGAATATTGTTTATTCTATAAAAATCGAAATGATATATTGGCTTAGTTTTATTTTTCGACATATATTCATTTATGATGGAAAAAGTGGGGCTATTGACAGTATCTATCACCCCCAATTCTTCACAAATGGCTTTTATGAAGCTGGTTTTTCCTGCAGCCATCTCTCCCTCGAAGGCAATTATAGAATGGCCTTTTGTGAGTTCAACAAACTGCTTGGCAGCGATATTTATTTTCTCTAAGTTTTCTATTTTTATTACAGGCATAAGGCTTTAAGTAATATAATTTTTATTATTTATTTTTTGGAGACAAGGTAATAATTGGGATTAGCATTTCTTCTAAAGAGATTCCGCCATGCTGGAAAGTGTCTGTATAATAGGACGCGTAGTGGTTGTAATTGTTGGGGTAGGCAAAAAAGTCTTCGTTGAGGGCAAAAATGTATTTAGAACTAATATTAGGCGAAGGCAGACCAATTTTGCTAGGGTCTTTTATCTCGAAAATATCTTTGGGATTGTACGCCAAATTTTTCCCTACTTTGTATCGAAGATTTGTATTTGTATTTTTATCGCCTACTACTTTTACCGGATTGCTGACTCTTATTGTGCCATGATCAGTTGTTAAGATAACTTTTGCGCCCTTCTCTGCAATTTTCTTGAACAATTCTAGGGTTGCCGAGTGTTTGAACCACGATTTGGTAAGCGATCTGTAGGCGGCCTCGTCAGAGGCAAGTTCGCGAATCATTTTAGATTCTGTGCGTGCATGCGAGAGCATATCGACAAAGTTTATTACAATCACATTGAGTTGGTTGTTGTCGAGGTTTGCAAAATTATTTAGGAGCTTATCGCTTTGTGTAGAGCCCGTAAGCTTGTTGTATGAAAATGTATATTTCTTTCTAAACCTTTCTATCTGGGTTCTTATTAGAGGTTCTTCATTAAGATTTTTGCCTTCTTCAGACTCTTCGTCCACCCATAGTTCGGGAAACATTTTCTCTATTTGAATGGGCATCAATCCCGAAAATATTGAGTTCCTAGCATATTGTGTGGCTGTGGGTAGAATGGAATAGTAAAGATCCTCATTGAAGGTATAAAACTCAGCTAAAAGTTCTTTTACGACTTTCCATTGATCCAATCGAAAATTGTCGATTAGTATAAAATAGATCTTTTCGCCCTTGTCTAGTTGAGGAAATACGGCACTTTTAAAAAGATCGGGACTTATCAATGGTCTGTTTGTAGGATTTTCTATCCATTGTTGGTAGTTTTTTTTGATAAATTTTCCAAACATTCTGTTGGCTTCCATTTTTTGCATTTTCAGCAAATCTGTCATCCCTGTTTCGGAGGCTTCAAGCTCCAATTCCCAGTATACAAGTTTTTTATATACCTCTTTCCAATCTTCAGAAGAAAAAGAATCATTTATTTGCATGCCTATTTTAGAAAAATTTTGCTGGTAGGCACTGGTAGTGGTTTGGTTGATGATCTGGTTTTTATGCAGATTTTTTTTTATGGAAAGTAAAATTTGATTTGGGTTGACAGGCTTTATAAGATAGTCAGAAATTTTGCTTCCAATGGCTTGGTTCATGATGCTTTCCTCTTCATTTTTGGTAATCATTACCACGGGCACATCAGGAATATGGTCTTTGATAATAGCGAGGGTTTCTAGTCCACTGAGTCCGGGCATGTTTTCGTCAAGAAAAATGATGTCGAACTCTTGTTCATCGCAGGCATCTATGGCATCTTGACCGCTACAAACAGCCACCACTTCATAGCCCTTGTCTTGAAGAAATAGGATGTAGGGCTTGAGTAAATCTATCTCATCGTCGGCCCAAAGGAGTTTATCTTTTTTCATTTTGTTGTTTTTTTAGACGTTTTGTTTATCTTTTGTTTTTGCCTGTTAGTCCAAGTGCTCCCATAAAAGACCTTACTAAGATGCTAGAGGCTGTTCTTCCCATTTGTTTGGCTATCGAGCTATTTAGAATTTCTTCAAGGGCAGATTTCTCTTGTTTTTGTGGTCTTGTTTCAGCCTTTCTTTGGGTATCATTTTCAGCTTTATTTTGTGCGTACCCTGCATTTTCTATTTTTTGGGAAAGAATTTCAAAGGCACTTTCAGAATCTATATTTTCCTTGTATTTGCCCACGAGTTTGCTTTTGTCGAGGAGGGCATCAATTTCGCTTTCAGAGAGGATGTCCATTCTGGAGCGAGGGGAGCATAGGCGGGTGTAGGCAAGATTTGTGGGCATTCCTTTTTCGTTTAAAAGACTTACTAGAGCCTCACCCATACCCATTTGTGTGAGTAGTTCGTCTACTTTATAGAAGGAAGATGAAGGGAAGTTTTGCGCCATGCTCTTTATATCCTTTCTATCCTTGGCAGTGAATGCTCTGAGGGCATGTTGTATTTTTAGTCCCAATTGACCTAGTATTGCAGATGGAACGTCAGTTGGATTTTGTGTACAAAAGAATATGCCAATTCCCTTTGATCTTATTAGCTTGATGATAGTTTCAATTTGTTGCAACAAGGCAGTGCTGGCTTCTTGAAAGATAAGATGGGCTTCATCGATAAATAATACAAGCTTGGGCTTGTCTAAATCCCCTTCTTCGGGGCATGTGGCATACAGTTCTGCCAACAATTGCAGGAGGAAGGTAGAAAATAATTTGGGTTTTGATTGTAGGTCTGTCACACGAATTATGCTAATCATTCCTTGCCCCTTATCGTTGATGCGCATTAGGTCGTCTACCTCAAAGGATGTTTCACCAAAAAATAAATCGGCTCCCTGTTGTTGTAGTTCAATTATTTTGCGCAATATGGTGCCTGTAGAAGTCGTAGAAATTTTGCCGTATTCTTTTTCTATTTCTATTTTTCCTTGGTCTCCAATATATTGTAGTAGTTTGATAAGGTCTTTTAAGTCTACTAGAGGCAGCTGTCTGTCGTCGCAATACTTAAATATTAGGGAGAGTAGTCCTCCTTGTGTGTCGTTGAGTTGGAGTATTTTACTTAGTAAGATTGGTCCAAATTCGGTTACGGTAGCTCTCATCCTTACTCCTTTTTCCTCGCTGATGCTCATCAGTTCTACGGGGAAGGACTTGGGAATATATTCCAAATTTAGATCATGGTATCTTTCTTTTATTTTGTCGTTGGCAATTCCCGCCGCCGCCAAGCCGCTAAGGTCTCCTTTTATGTCAAGCATTAATACCGAAACGCTGGCATCACTTAAGGCTTCGGCTATGACCTGCAATGTTTTTGTTTTTCCTGTGCCAGTAGCTCCAGCGATCAGGCCATGTCGGTTGAGAGTTTTTAGTGGCACACGTATGTAGGCATCTCGTACAATTTCGCCCTCTAATATGGGCGCTCCAAGTATGAACGACTCGCCCTTGAAGGTATAATCTTTATCAATAAGATCCTTAAATTCTACTAATTTACTCATTGGATATTCTTTTTATTAGTAACACCACATTTTCTACATGATGGGTGTGTGGAAACATATCGACGGTTTGGATTTTCTCAACGGCATACGCTGCATCCATCAGGCTCAAATCTCGGGCTTGGCTTGCGGGATTGCAACTCACATAAACAATTTTTTGGGGAGCGGCAAAAAGGATGCTTTCTATCACATCTTGGTGCATTCCAGCTCGTGGGGGGTCTGTAATTATTATATCGGGTCTGCCATGAGTATTTATAAACTCTTGGGTAAGAATATCTTTCATGTCGCCAGCAAAAAACAAGCAGTTATCTATTTTATTTATTTCGGCATTTATTTTGGCATCTTCTATTGCTTCGGGCACATATTCTATGCCTATTACTTTTTGTGCGTCTTTGGCCACGAAATTGGCTATCGTGCCAGTTCCGGTATAGAGGTCGTATACCAATTCCTTGCCAGTAAGCCCAGCAAATTCACGGGTTATTTTATAGAGGTTGTATGCCTGTTGGCTATTTGTTTGGTAGAATGATTTGGCCCCAATTTTGAATTTTAGTCCCTCCATTTGTTCAAAGATATGGTCTTTACCCTTGAAAACATTTACTTCTTGGTCAGTAATTGTATCGTTTGCTTTTTGGTTGATGATATACAAAAGCGCCGTAATGTTTGGAAACTTATCAGCAATTGCTTGCATTAGGGCATTTATTTTGTCGCCGTCGTTTTCAAAAAACACTACAATAAGCATGCACTCTCCGGTGGATGATGTTCTGACTATGAGGTTTCTCATGAGTCCATCCTGGTTTCGTATATCAAAAAAGGAGTAATCGTTTTCCGTGCAAAACGCTTTTATAAATAGGCGTACCTCATTGGAAAAGTCGTCTTGTAGCCAGCATTTTTTGATGTCGAGCACCTTGTCAAACATGCCTGGAATATGAAAACCTAGGGCATTCATGTTCTTGAATTTGTCTTCAGAGTTTATCTCTTGCGCTGTCATCCATCGTTTGTTGGAGAATGTAAATTCCAATTTATTGCGATAAAAGCTTGTTTTGTCGGAGCCTAATATGGGTTCAATTGGGGATAGTTCAATTTTTCCTATTCGGCTAAGGTTGTCGACTACTTGTTTTTGTTTGTAGCGCAATTGTTCGGCGTAGGGTAGAATTTGCCACTTGCAGCCCCCACACACTCCGTAGTGTTCGCATATGGGATCTATTCTTTGTTTGGAATACTCGTGAAATTTTAGCACACGTCCTTCGGCAAAGTTTTTCTTTTTGCGAAATAGCTGCAAGTCTACTATATCTCCAGGCACTGCATAGGGCACAAAAATGACCTTGTCTTCATGTTTTGCAATTGCCTTACCTTCTGCCGCTATATCTAGGATTGTTACGTTTTCTACTACCGTCAGTTCTTTTTTTCTTTTAGTCATTTTTGTTTTATTGAAATTCCCTAAAGTTAGGACTACAAAAATACTAAATAATAATGAATTGCGGTGTAATGGACAAAAATAGTTTGGGTCATCAATCCTTTGGCATTCTTATTTTATGTATTCCGCCTGGCGGAGTTTTTCTATTTGCACGCTCATATTGCCTGCGGTAGCTTTTGTTTGTTCTTTGAGATACACAAAATCGGCCTCCTATCCAAAAAATGATGGCTCCATAGTAGTATAAGTTAAACTTACATGCTTTTGCTGTTGCAAATTGAGCCATGCCTACCATTAGCATTATTAGGAAATTCTTGTGTCGATATAGGTTTTTGTAAGCACCTCTTTTGCCGATCTTTTGTTATTAATTATTGATCCTATTAGTACCGGCAACATTGAGCACCATACCCAAAACGACTGATTGGGATTGCTTAGGATCTTTAATTAAGGAGTAAGGGGCGTTTCTTTAGTTTTTTTTTAACTACAAAGCTTATTTTACGCCACTATTTTATGATCAATTTTTCTACAAAACTCGTTTTCTCGGAACTTACTTTCACCATGTAGCAGCCTTTTTTAAGGGAAGAAACATCAAAATAATTGCCTGCAATATTTCCTTTTAGCATGGTTTGTCCTTGTAGATTGTATATTGTAACTTGCCCTTGATCGATATTTATTTGTATAAAATCTTGAGCAGGATTGGGGTATATCTTCAATTTTGAGTTTTTTGTATTTTCAATACCCGTATTTGAATCCTTGGAGTGGGCTAGAATAAATTTTATAATCTCTTCGTTGTAGTCCATACAATCTCCATTTTCCTTTTTGAAGTAATATTCGTGTGATGCCTTATGTATTTTGTAGTGTACAACTTCATTTGTAGGAGAGGCGTAAGAATACTTGCTTACCGTTTTGTCGGTAGATGGGGTATAATTGACAATTTCTTCGACGATGGGAGAGGGCTTGGCCTTATTTTTATCTACCCAGAAACGAATGGTCTCCTCCTTGCTCTTGCAGAGATTTACTCTGTATAGGGCAGTTTTAAAGAGACCTTCGTAGGGAACAACCTCATCATCTACACTATGAAAATCGCAAATCGGCAGGCTAACATTGTTCTCTAAATTGCGAATATTTAAACCCATAGACCCACAAATGCCAATAAGTCCCGACAAGTTATTTCCCTCATAGAGGGCATATTGATACGACATGTAGGCTCCCATGGAGGTTCCGAATATGAATGTGTTTTGTTTGTCTATATTATAGTTTTGATAAGAATTGTTTACAATCTGAGAGATGAATCCAATATCATCAATACCCTTGTTTAGTTCTTCATCAATGATTGGAAAGAAAGAAAATAAATCAACTTTCGCTCTTAATCCACAGCCCCAGGCGGCATTGAGGGCAATATCTATGCCTGTGAGTTCTTTTATAGTTTTTGCCTTGTCAATTACATCTTGGCTTTGCTCGTCCAGAGCCTGAGGGGCTATTATAACCGCATTGAGCTGATTGGCTACCTCAGCAATCTTGTATTCTTGAAAAAAATCGTTCATTGTGCGATTAAACCCATGCAAGCAGATAACTAGTTTCGATGGCTTTTCCGAAGAGTCATAGGAGTCAGGGAAGTATAATAGATACTCTCTCTCTGCTCCTTGCCATTGTATGGTGTGGCGTTGTGGCGTGTTTGAATGCGCATACAGAATAGATAGGGCGGCAAAAATAAGGAGTAGTGAAGCCTTTGTGATGATTGTCTTTGAAAATATTGTCATAATATACAAATTATAGAGTGTAGATTATTGCTTGCAAATTATTGCGTACAAATTATTTTGGGAGTTCTGTATTTATATTTTCTTTCATGCTCAACTGTATTCTCTTTCTTTCCAAATCCACACTAAGCACCTTCACTTGCACATGCTGGTGTATTTTAACTATTTCGGTAGGGTCCGACACGAAGCGGTTTGCCAATTCAGAGATGTGTACCAATCCTTTTTCTTTGACTCCTATATCTACAAAGCATCCAAAATTGGTGATGTTACTGACAATACCAGGCAATACGAGTCCTTCTTTGAGGTCTTTGATGGTACTTATTGTTTTGTCGAATTCAAATATTTTAATGCCCTCTCGAGGGTCTCGTCCAGGCTTGTCGAGCTCCTCCAGTATATCTTTGAGGGTGGGCATTCCAATTTGTTGGGAAATATATTTCTCCAGCTTTAGTTTGCTTTTTATTTCCTTGTCTGCAATAAGTTGCGATACCTCACAGCCCAAATCCTTAGCCATAGCCTGCACTACGTGGTATGCTTCGGGATGCACTGCGGAATTGTCTAGGGGGTTTTCGGCATTGGTAATGCGGAGGAATCCAGCACATTGCTCGAAGGCTTTGTCGCCCAGGCGAGGCACTTTTTTCAGTTCCTTTCGGTTTTTGAAAGCCCCATTTTCGCTCCTATAATTCACTATGTTTTGTGCCAATGCAGGGCCCAATCCCGACACATAAACTAAGAGGTGCTTGCTAGCAGTATTGACATTCACCCCCACGGAGTTTACGCAAGTTTCTATTGTTCTGTCTAGCGACGCTTTGAGTTTTCCTTGGTCTACATCATGTTGGTATTGTCCTACACCTATGGATTTGGGATCAATTTTCACCAATTCTGCCAATGGATCCATCAGTCGTCGCGCTATGCTTACGGCACCTCTTACGGTAAGGTCGTATTCTGGAAATTCTTCTCTGGCTATTTTCGATGCCGAATAGATGGAAGCCCCATCTTCGCTCACCATAAACACCTGTATTTTGCGATCGAAGGGCACGTTTGCAATAAAATTTTCAGTTTCCCTGCTTGCCGTACCATTTCCAATGGCAATGGCATCAAGTTTGTAGGCATTTACCAGAGAAGCAATCTTCATTCCCGCCTTATTTCTTTCGTTTTGTGGAGGGTGTGGATAAATGGTTTCGTTGTGTAGCAAATTGCCTTGAGCATCCAAGCAAACCAGTTTGCAGCCCGTACGAAAACCAGGATCAAGGCCCAGCACCCTTTTTTGCCCTAGGGGAGGGGAGAGCAAGAGCTGCTTGAGGTTTTCGGCAAATACCTGTATTGCCATTTCATCGGCTTTTTCTTTCGAGAGTTGCGAAAATTCTGTTTCTATCGACGGTTTTAGCAAGCGTTTGTAGCTATCTTTTAGAGCTATTTCTACCTGCTGCGATGCCTCATTGTTTGTTTTAACAAAACGGCGATTGAGGGCCTCCAGGCAGTGGTCGTCTTGGGGAGATATCGCAACTCTGAGAATGCCTTCGGCCTCCGCTCTTCTGATGGCAAGAAGTCGGTGCGAAGAGCATTTGGCGAGGGGCTCACTGAAATCGAAATAATCCCTATACTTAGCTCCTTCCTCATCCTTGCCTTTAATCAATTTGGAAGTGATGCAGGCCTCTCTCTTAAAAATCGTGCGCATAGTATTTCGGGCGTGCTCATTTTCGTTTACCCATTCGGCAATAATGTCTCTAGCTCCTTGCAAGGCATCGTCAGGGTCTTTTACCTCTCCTACTACAAACTGCAAGGCTCTGTCTTGTACATTCCTTTCGTCTTGTAGGAATATGATCTGCGCCAAGGGTTCCAGTCCTTTTTTTCTAGCCATTTCGGCCTTCGTTTGGCGTTTGGGTTTGTATGGTAGGTAAATATCCTCCAATTGGGTGCTGTCCCACGATTTATCTATTCTGGACTTCAATTCAGGAGTAAGTTTACCCTGTTCCTCAATTGTTTTGAGGATTGTTTCCTTACGTTTGTTGAGTTCTATAAGTTTTTCGTACCACTGTTTGATGTCGCCAACTTCTATCTCGTCAAGCCCTCCAGTGACTTCTTTTCTATACCTGCTTATAAAGGGCATTGTTGCTCCCTGATCTAGGAGCTCCATAGTTTTAACTATCTGCTGCTGAGAAATATTGAGCGATTTAGAAATAAGTTCTGCGTATATTGTTTGCATAAAATTTTAAATAATTCATTTTTTCCTGTTGGGTATTTCTAATCCATATCCCATTTTCTTGTCTTCTTTTTTTAGAAGGAATGCAAAAATGATGGCAAGAGCACCAAAACAAGCAAAAATAAGCATGGGGTAGGTATAGTTGTACTGCGTAACCTCTATTGATTTTCCATCAATAATTTTTGTGATGCTACCAGTAATGCAATATTCGTTGAGCACATATCCAATGAGCATTGGTACGCCCATCAAGCCCCAGTTTTGTATCCAGAAAGTCATGGCATAGGCTGTTCCCAGTCTGTTCTCAGGAATTATTTTGGCTACCGAAGGCCACATTGCCGAAGGCACCAAGGAGAAAGCTATACCCAATACTAGCACTAGGGCTATGGCTACATACAAATTGTCGAGGGAGGGAATAGAGAACAATAGGTGAACAACTACCAAGATACACGAGCCAATTATCATCAGCGTAGCTCCCTTGCCTTTTTTGTCGTATAAATTGCCAAAAAAAGGCGTTAGAAATAGGGCTCCAAGGGGAAGTAGGGCAGGAATGTATCCGGCAAACTCGTCGGAGATACCAAATTTCTGAACGATGAGGTTGGTAGCATATTTTATAAAGGGGAAAACGGCCGAATAAAACAATACACAAAGTATGGATATATACCAAAAAGCGCGTATGCTGGCAATTTTTTTGATGTCGCTTAGTTTGAAAGCCTCTTCGGGACTGTTTGCTGCAGCTTCGGATTTGACTTCTTTGTCTAGCCTGCGGTCGAACATGCAGAAGCAGATAAAGGCCATAAGACCAATACATAGAAGGAGCATGGCCAATAATATTGGGGCACTAATGTTGCCCGTCATTTGCACCAAGGGTATGGGAGTAAACATTGCAAGGGCTGTACCTATTCTTCCGGTGGAAGTATTCAGTCCTATTGCAAGGGCAAATTCCTTTCCTCTAAACCATCTGATAACGGCCTTGTTGGCAGTGATACCAAACATTTCGCAACCTACGCCAAAGACGGCAAAGCCTAGTCCGGCAATCATCGCAGATTTGTTGGCCGAAAGAATCTCCCAGGAGCCTATGCCAAGAGTCATAATCTCTTGGGTAGGTTCGGACGAAACTGCCAAATATTTGATGCAAGCGCCTGTAATCATGATTATTATAGCCAAAACGCCAGTCATGCGTATTCCTATCTTATCCAATACTATTCCTGCTATAATGAGCATGAATAGGAAGACATTGAACCAGCCATAACCACTGGTATACACTCCATAGTCGGCGGCCGACCATCCCAGTCCCGACTCTAATCGGCCTTGCAGGGGAGCCATGGCATCTGTAAGGTAATAGGCACATAGCATGGTGAATGATACCATACATAGGGCAGCCCATCGTGCCCATTTTGAATCTCTTAGCGAAGTTTTTACTGCTTCCATAAATGTTATATTAATAAATTGTTATAAACGAATAATGATTAATGAAGAATTGTGCCTTGGCAATAATGAAAGTATTATTCATCTTTCCCTAACTTCAAAATTCTTTAAGTTTCTTATACAACAAGCGCACAGGAAGGCCCATCACGTTGTAGAAAGATCCTTCGAGATGCTCTACACCAATATAACCAATCCATTCCTGAACACCGTATGCACCAGCCTTGTCATAAGGCTTGTATTTGACTACATAATAATCTATTTCTTCTTCGTCGAGCTGGGCAAAAGTAACAATCGAAGTGGTGAAAAATGCCTCTTGCTTGGTCTTTGTTGTCAAACAAACCCCCGTAATTACTTCGTGCTTCTTGCCTGAAAGGCTGCGCAAAATTTCCTTGGCATCCTCCTCATTCTTGGGCTTGCCATAAACCTTACCATCAATCCACACAATGGTATCTGCCGTAATCAGCAGGTTGTCATCCTTAAGATAATCGGCATAGGCCCGAGCCTTTAGTTTTGATAAGAAAACAGGAATTTCCTCCTTCCATAAATTCTCTGGGTAAGACTCGTCGATATCTTCGGGCAGGCTTAAGGTCTCATACGCAATATCCAAACCCGAAAGCAATTCCCTGCGCCTTGGCGAATTTGATCCCAAGATAATTTTGTATTGTGCTATATTTTTTAAAAACATACTTTAAAATTGATTCGTAAAAATAAATAATAAATTAAATTTTGCCATTCCTTACAAACCTGAAG
>BHEP01000014.1 GCA_003851245.1 Bacteroidales bacterium
GAATAATATTAATGATTGCTATTTGCTCTGCGTATTCATTGCAATGCTTTGCACAAAAAACAATTAATAAGGACGAATTTGATCGTTTAGTAGATTATGCAAACTGCAAATATACTGCAGGATATATCGAGACCCGCAGAAATATTGAAAGTGAAAAAAAAGATATTGTCAGATATGACAATAATATAAAACCAATTATCCAAGGAGCGACTATAGACAAATCTCCTACAATAGATGAGTTTGGACCGCTTTTGGAAAACAATGGCTGGAAAGATACATTTACCAATTTAACAAAAAAAATCGATGAGAAAAAATCCAAATTTGCTGGTAGCGAAATGTCTCTTGTTGAAGCTGTAGAATTACTTAAATTAGAAAAAGAGCCTTTCGGAGAGCGTTTCGTAAAGATCTTAGAGAACGAGGTTGAAAATTTGCAAAATGAAATATCAACACATTATGCAAATCTTGAAAGAACAGAATCTCAAGCTTTAGAAGAGGTAGTGTCAAATCAAGACAGGGATACTCAAGTAAAACAACTTCAAGACAAATATGACAAGCTTATTGATGATATTAAATGGCTAAAATGGATTTTTGGGGGAGTCTTAGCTCTTTTTTTGATTGCTTTAATTTTTATATCAACAATGATTAAAGGAAGAGAATCTATCATACAAATAGTTCTCAATAGCGGTCGAATTAACAGAAGAATCTCTTCTGAAACAGCTGTTACAACTACAAACTATACCAAATCTTATGCTTTTACAGAAAAAGATATTAATGGTCTTGTTGACAAAGTTTTAGAGCGTTTAAGGTTGAATACGAAAGAAATAAAACCATCACCTCAAGATGTCGAAAATAGCAGTAATTCTATACCCAAAATCAGTGTATTCAAATACCTCAAAGGCAAGAGAGGAAAGGTATTCAGCATAGCTGATAATACTCCTGAGGGAGGCTTCTTTAGACTTTTCAACGAGGAGGGAGAGCTTGCTGATTTTGAATTTTATGGAAACGAAAAAGAAGCAATAGCAAGAAGAGTATTCCATGATGATATTTGTAATATTATTTCCGGAAATTATGATGCAGGTTCAGTAGAAACGGCTCAAAAAGGGAAGATAAAACGGGTAGGAGAAAAATGGGAAGTGATAGAACCTATACAAATTAAATTAGTTTAAGATATGCATTATAATATAATCACATTTGTAATTCTTGCCATTGTTTTTTTGCAGTTTAAGATGTTTTTGTCAAGCAAAACAAAAATAGGTGTTTTTAAGAAAATTTTCCCGCAAGGAAAAGAAAGTTTTAGCCTAGGAAAGCATACCAAAAAAGAAGATACGTCAATAGTTAGTCATCATAGCAACTCGGTATTAGCAGAAATTATTAATTCCATAAACAACTACCTTCACAAGAACAAGGGAGCTGTTAGCGATTTTCATTTGATGAAAGATATTGTCGATCGAAATTGCGACAGTTTAGAAGAAGAAATTGATGCTCAAATACCAATACCCTTGTATTTAGGCTTGGTGGGAACTATGTTGGGAATTCTCATTGGAATTGGATTTTTAGTATTTACAGGGAGTCTAAACGAATTACTTGATCCATCTTCAGCCTCTACAGATGGGGAAGGTATAACAGAGCTTTTTGGCGGAGTTGCCTTAGCTATGATAGCCAGTATCACTGGTATAATATTAACAATATTTGGGACATATTTTGCTAAAAATGCAAAAAAAGATACTGAAAAAGGGAAGAATATTTTTTTAAGCTGGATGCAAGCAGAATTATTGCCAGAACTTTCTAGTGACACCACAGCTGTTTTAGAAAAAATGACAAGGAATTTACAAGGTTTTAACGAAACCTTTTCGGGAAATACCCATGAATTAAGAGAAACCCTTAAGACGGTAAACGAATCGTATCATCAGCAAACGAAATTAATGCAGTCGATTAATCAGTTAAAAATCACAAGTCTTGCAGCGGCAAATATTGAAGTTTATGAAAAATTAAAAAATTGCACAGATGAAATCGGCATGTTTTCTCAATATTTAGAGAAGGCTAATGATTATCTGAAGGGTATTACCGCTTTAAATCATAAACTAGATGATTACGAAAGTCGCACGCAAATTTTAGAAAATGCCGGTAATTTTTTTGCAAAAAACGAGAAATGGCTTGCCGACAATATAGATAGTGCAAATTTAGAAACAAAGGGTTCTTTGCGAAGGTTTAACGAAGGGATGGAGGCTTCCCTCAGCAAAATTCAAGAGTCCCTTGGTGCTCAGCTTTTAGCGTTTAATAGCTCAATGCGCTCCCAGCAGGATTTGTTAAAGGAAACGCTCAAAGAGCAAAATGAAGCTTTGAAAGGGAAATCCCAAGAAATAAGCATGATCGTAGACGAAATCAAAAACTTGAGCGCAGTAAAAACAAGTATCTCTAATTTCGAAAGCACAACTAGTATTCAGAATAAAAAGATAGACGACTTAGTAAATGCTATTCAAAAGCTAACTAAAATTAAAACAGCAGAGAAACCCAAGCTAGAAATCCCTCAATGGGAACCCAAGCTAGAAATTCCTCTATGGCTAAAAGCAACAATAGTTACGGTAGGTGGAATAATATCAGTAAGCTGTCTTGCTATATTAGTCCCCTTATTAATAGAGTGGGTATCTAACCTTATAAAGTGGTTATTCTAATGTCAAAAGTGAAAAAAGAATCATTTTTTTGGACAAGCTATTCTGATTTAATGACAAGTTTGTTTTTTGTAATGCTTGTACTGTTCGTGTTAACCATTGTTATGTTGCATAAACGAATGGTACAATTAGAAATAGCCGAAAATCTAGCGCAAGAGCAAATAGATAAAATAGCCGAAAATCTAGCGCAAGAGCAAATAGATAAAATAGCCGAAAATCTAGCGCAAGAGCAAATAGATAAAATAGAAGAAATAGAACAAGCCACAAAAGATATAGACCCAAACTATTTTATATATAATGACGAATACAAGAAACATATATTAAACATAAATGTAAACTTTCCAAGTGGAGTATCAGATATGAATTCAATAGATACTACTACACAAGAGAAGTTAATCGAAGCTGGGAGGGTTATTCAAGGTTTGATAGAGGAAAAAACAACGAAATATGGCATACAATATCTACTCATAATTGAAGGGCAAGCTTCAAGAGACAACTATGCGAGAAACTATGAACTTAGCTATGCTCGAGCATTGAATCTCAGTCATTTTTGGAAAGAAAATGGCCTGGATTTTGGAAGTAATTGTGAACTCTTAATATCTGGAATCGGTACAGGAGGAGTCATGCGCGAGAAAGAAGAACTAAAGAATCAACGCTTCCTAATACATATCATCCCGAAACCAGGTATCATAGAAGCAAGCAAAAATAAATAGAGAATGCTACGAATGAGATTCACATTACATATCATACTTGTTATTATTCTATTCACATCATCCTCTTGTGTACGAAAATCAGGGAGAAAGGAGTTTGCGACTAACAAATCAGAAAGCCAGATAGAGAATAAGGAAAGGCGAGATGTTGCGAGTGCTGAAAGGGAATCGGAGACTTCAATGCAATCAAGCGCTAAATCGGGAAATAAAGAAAGATTTCTGCAAAAGCAAGAGCAAAAATATGATTACTACGTACAAGTTGTAGGTGTTTCTGATGGCGATACTTTCGATGGGCTAAGTCAGGAGAAAATAGAAATACGCTTTCGTATTTATGGTGTTGATGCACCGGAAAAGAAACAAGCTTTTGGTAATAAGTCAAAACAATATCTCTCGGACTTAATATATAATAAGAAAGTTGGACTAAAGGTTCAGAAAAAAAGAGATGGATTTGGTCGCCCAATCGTATGGGTGTATACTTCTGACGGCAAAGATATTGGAGCCGAAATGTTGAAAGCGGGTATGGCATGGCATTTCAAAAAATATGACAAGTCGAAAGAATATCATGGCTTGGAAAATACTGCAAGAAAAAATAGAGTAGGTCTATGGAATGATAGCAATCCTATAGCTCCCTGGGATTATAGGAAGAAAAAATAATTAATACCCCATAACTAGAGAACTCATCAAATTAATATCGTAAATTTGAGCTCTTAATAATTTTCAATATGAAAAAAACATCCGTTCTAAAAAAATACATCATACTTGCATTCTCATGCCTTTCGTGCTTGAGCACACAGAGACAAGACTCTTTGCAGGTAGACTTATTATATTAGGGTCTGCTGAAAAACCCTCAATCTCTTGTTTATAAGGTTATTTACCTCTATATTTGTGCAATTAAATGCAAGAAAAAATGGCAAAACAGTGTAAAAGTCGTGCATATACCCCTACTTATGAGAGTTCTAAACAGCTCACATTGGAAGGTTTTGAACATCCTTTCGAACGCTCCTTGAACCTTGACAACCGTTGGGTAGTTCTATCTCACCTGATTCCTTGGGACGAATTGGTTGGGGTCTATAACAAACATGTGGGAGAGTAGCGTACAGGTCGTCCCGCTTTGAGTCCCCGGCTTATCATGGGTTCGCTGATCATCAAATATATGTGTAATCTGGACGACCGCGAAACCGTCGCTCAGATTTCAGAGAACGTCTATATGCAATACTTCTTGGGCTATTCTAGTTTTAGCAATGAAACTCCCTTTGATGCTTCCTTGTTTGTGAGTTTGCGTAAGCGCTTGGGTCTTGATGCCATCAATGCCTTGAACCAGCGTATTGTTGAGCTGAAAGTAACTTTGGAGTCCCCTGTGGAGAAGGTTGTCGATAAAACAGATAAGGGTTCTCAAGACGACAACTCAGGTCTTGATACTACTGATAAAAAGGATTCACCCCATCGCGGCACTGTTATCTTTGATGCCACGGCTAGTGCCCAAAACATAGCCTATCCAAGCGATTTAAACCTACTCTCGGATGCCTGAGAAGTATCCGAACGCCTCATTGACCAACTTTATGACCCGCTTTTACATGGAGCCAAACCTCGCACCTACCGCCAGATTGCCCGCAAGACTTATTTGGCTACTGCTCAAAAGAAAACAAAGGGAAAGAATGTTATTCGTAGAGCTGTAAAACAACAGCTAGACTACCTCAAACGAAACCTAAGTCATATTCACCGTTTACTGGATGCTTTTTCTACCTTACCCTTTAACAAGAGGGATAGGAAATACTTCTACGTAATCCAAACCCTGTATGAACAACAACTGGAAATGTACCTGCAACGAAAGCATAGCATTGCAGATCGCATAGTAAGCATTCATCAACCGCACGTACGTCCCATTATCAGGGGAAAATCGCAGGCCAAAGTTGAGTTTGGGGCCAAACTCCATGTGACGTGGATAGATGGTATCAGTTTTCTGGATGAGCTTAGCTGGGATCCCTTCAATGAGGGTAGTCACATGGAACAATATGTTGAGCAATACCGAGAACGATTCGGCTGCTACCCTAGAGAAGTTTTGGCTGACAAGATTTATTGCACCCGCGCTAATCGAGACATGCTAAAGCACAAGGATATACACTTAAGAGCTAAACCCCTAGGAAGACCATCGGCAGCGCCAATTCGCGTAAGTCCAGGAGAACGTAATGCGATTGAAGGAAAATTTGGACAGGCTAAAACGGCATATGGATTGAATTGTGTCAAGGCTAGACTAGCCCAAACAAGCGAATCGTGGATTGCGGGCATCTTCTTGGTGCTTAACCTCGTCACATTGGCGGGAGCGGCACTCCCGTGTCTATTAATCAAAGGGTGTTTGAGTTTTTCAGCAACTATCCAAAAGAAGATTGATCAGATTATAATGTATTATAGAATCTATTCAGACTGCTCAGTTAAAAGTTAAATCGATAATATGGGGTCGCTGAGTTTTTCAGCAGACCCTAAATAGACATCAGACAGATTGTACTTACTTTTAACAAACGATGCCATGTGTTTTCGTGTAACCTCATACTTCTGGTAGGTTGCTTTCGCTTTAGTTTTGCCGATAAGGCTGAAAACATCGGCGTTGTGCTTTTGGAATAATTCTAACAGCATTTCATGCTTAGAATCAAGACCGAGAAAAGAGTTTTTAACCTTCTCTGAGGTAACATTACTTTCTCGCTCCTGTAGGTCTCGATAAATCTTGAATATTGTTGCCTTAGTGGTGTCAATAAGAGAATTTATTGCCATCACCTCTTTTGTACGCCCAATTGCCTTACCTAAATTAGTATCCCAATAACTAGGGGCAATATCGGCTTTCATTCCGAAACGGGATTCCTGTCCGTCAACTGTAATTCGGCAGAAAAGGGGTACGTTAATTACAAACATAAGTTTATTAATTGTAAATGAGCTATATACAGGGTAGACAAATGACGACAGAAGGTAGACAATCTTGGACAATTCGTAACCTGAGGTTTATTTCCTACTCAGGTTACGAGTTAGGTTACGAATCTTTGTCAATTACTGCCTATTTACTGTCTTTTAACCCGGACAAATCGCTAATAAAAAACCCTACAATATGCTGATATTGTAGGGTTTGTCTAACTTTTGGCTGGTTTTGTCCAGACCTGTCAGCGGAGAGAGAGGGATTCGAACCCCCGGTACCTTACAGTACAATAGTTTTCAAGACTACCGCAATCGACCACTCTGCCATCTCTCCATTACGTCTATGCCTTATTTCTAAAGCGATGCAAAGGAACGACTTTTTTTTTACATTTCAAAATTTACGGGGGACTTTTTTGTCTGCAGCACATTTTTTTTGCTCAAAAATGGGTTTTTCTGAATTAGGGGACTTCTTTACACTATTTTATGGTACTTTTGCGTTGGAGAATAACGAAATAGAAGACTTGGTGAAGATGAACTTGAAAGAAATCTCCTTCTGTGAGTTTTAAAATTAAAATATAAGAATAATAAAATATACAGACATGAAAAAAAATATTTTTACATTCCTCTTTCTCTTCATCCTTGTGGCGGCAAGTTTTGCACAAAACAAGGGAGAGGTTATAATGCTAAACAAGGCAGATTTTTTGTCGAAAGTCTATAATTACGAAAAAAATACTGACAAATGGATTTTCGAGGGTAGTAGGCCCTGTATCATTGATTTTTATGCAGATTGGTGTGGTCCTTGCAAGAAAGTAGCCCCTGTACTATCAGAGCTTGCCAAGGAATATGAGAGTCAGATAGATATTTACAAAATAGATACCGACAAAGAGCGTGAGCTAGCTAGGTTTTTTGGAATCTCCAGTATCCCAACAATTCTTTTTGTAGATCTTGAAGGAGATCCACAAATAGCTAGAGGAGCATTGTCAAAAGAAGATTTTACAAAAGCAATAAATAATATATTTTCTATTAATAAATGGTAAATTTTAGAATTAGAAAAAATCGTTTACTGTCTCTATTTTTAGTGTGTTCGCAAGTTCTATTTTCTCAGAGTGCTTTAGATTATAAAATAGAGACTTTTGGTTCAGCGGCAACGAAAAACCAAACCCCATTTTGGATATTGAGCAACAATTATGGAGTAGTGCCCATGCAATCCGCAAACACCTATATGAGGGCGGGTACTAAGTTTCTACACAATTCAGACAAAGGCTTTACATACAAAGCTGGGGTAGATCTTGTAGGTTCTAGCAATGAGCTTTCTCATCTTTTTTTGCAGCAGCTTTATGGAGAAGTAGAATTTAAGTCCTTGGTTTTAACTGCTGGAATTAAAGAGACTTACAATTCAATGCTTGATAAAGAGTTGAGTTCTGGCGATTTAAATTACTCAAGCAATGCACGTCCCATTCCTGAGTTGCGCTTGAGTGTGCCCAAATTTACGACAATCCCCTACACTAAGGGATTTTTTAAATTTAGAGGAGACTTTGCTGTCGGCAAATCAAGTGATAACTACTATACACTAAAGAGCAAAAATGATGTAGACGACTATGCCTTAGATGTGCTATGGCATCACAAATCTTTATTTTTACTTCTGGAAGATCCTGAGCAAAAAAATCCTTTTTCAATCACCCTTGGAGTAGATCATGGAGCTCAATGGGGAGGCTGGATTACCTGGGACGACAAGGGTAAGATGTCCGAGTCTTTTAGTGATTTCTTGCGCATTATGATGGTAAAAGAAGGAGGTGCAGATGCCTTCTTGGGAGATCAAATTAATGTATTAGGCAATCATCAAGGCACTATGAATTTTAAATTAGACTACAAATACAAATCGCTTATCTTAGGAGCGTACAAACAGCATTATTTTGATGACAAATCGGGTGTCGAATACGCCAATTGGAGGGATGGAATTTGGGGCTTAGAGCTAAGATTACAAGACAAAAAAATTATTAATAAGATTGTAGGCGAATTTATAAACACTACCCACCAGAGTGGGCCCTTTCATTTTCTAAATGCAGGCAGACCAGGAAGGGGCGGAGGAAATGACGATTATTACAACCATGATTATTATAAGAGTGGTTGGTCGCATTGGGGACGTTCTCTGGGGAGCCCATTGATTACTTCGCCCGAATATAATGATGATGGTATCTTATTTTTTAAGAACAATAGAATAAAATCATGGCATCTAGGCCTACAGGGGAGTTTAAATCAAGTATTCTCTTATAGGATACTTGCAACACAGACGCAATCTTGGGGGAAAATGAACCTTCCTTTTTTAGAGAAAAAAGATCAGTTTTCTAGTCTGCTAGAGTGTATTTATGAAAATAATGAGAAATATAGAGGGTGGAAATTGCAGCTGCAATTGGCTTTAGACCAAGGAGCACTTTATGGCGATAATTTTGCTTGTTCGCTTAAGATTAGTAGGGCGGGTAGTCTGCTAAAAAACAGGTAAGTTAGGGATATTTAGACAAAAAAAAACCTAAACAATAAATGTTTAGGTTTTTCTTTGTCTAAGAAAAT
The DNA here is from genome assembly GCA_003851245.1 of Bacteroidales bacterium. Taxonomy (GTDB): domain Bacteria; phylum Bacteroidota; class Bacteroidia; order Bacteroidales; family Azobacteroidaceae; genus BHEP01. Next base: position 8,849 of record BHEP01000014.1, read on the forward strand.
AAATTTTCTTTTCAATGATTTATTCTGCAGCAGGAGCTTCAGGTTCGGGAGTAGCCTCTTCTACTACAGGAGCTTTAGCAGCTTCAGCAGCAGCTCTAGCCTCATCTCTTTTTGCTGTTTCTGCAGCAATTATTGCAGCTTTCTTTTCAGCAAGTGCGGCAGCTCTCACATTATTAACCTCTTTTTCAGCTTCAAATCGAGCTTTCAAGTCAGCCCTTAGAGCTTCAGCATCTTTAGATACTGTTGCATCCAAAGCATTTTTCTTGGAGTCTACCCAAGCTTGAAATTTGGTGTCAGCTTCAGCTTCAGTGAAAGCCCCTTTCTTCACACCACCAAGGAGGTGTTTCTTCAAAAGCACCCCTTCGTGAGAAAGAATATTTTTTGTTGTGTCGGTAGGTTGTGCACCTGTTTGCAGCCAATACAAAGCTCTTTCGAATTTCAAATCTACTGTAGCAGGATTGGTGTTCGGATTATACGAACCTATCCTTTCGATAAACTTTCCATCACGTGGAGCTCTGCTATCTGCGATCACGATGTGGTAAAACGCGTACCCTTTGCGACCATGTCTTTGCAATCTAATTTTAGTTGCCATTTTTTAAATTTAAATTTGTTAAAAATTGTATTAGCTATTAGCAACGACAAAGGTAGTATATTTTTTGAAATATTGCAGCTCAATTACACCTAAAATGTGTGTGAAATAAGATATTGCTATTTTTTACCCCTTTTATTGTCTACCTTTGCATGCTTGTGAAGAAATATTAGAGATCGCATCTACGACACAAGAAAACACAAGAAAAAGAGCATAAAAAAATAGGGCATAGTATGAAACCTCTCATAAAAAACGAGAATTAGGAATGGCAGAGCAAAACAAAAAAAGTAATTACACCTCCAACAGAAGCAAGAAAGCAGAAACTACCGAAGAGTCGGGGCGCTTACAACCCCAGGCCCGCGAGATGGAAGAGGCTGTATTGGGAGCCTTAATGATAGAGAAAGATGCCTACTCCATCACAAGCGATATTCTCAGGCCCGAGAGCTTTTACGACAAAACCCATGAGCTGATATATTCTGCCATTCAGGATCTGGCATCCCAGCAAAAACCCATAGATATGATAACGGTGGTGGAGCAACTCAAAAAAAGAGGGGATATCGAAACCATAGGAGGGCCCTTCTACATTGCCCAACTATCAAACAAGGTTGTATCCTCTGTACACCTAGACTATCACGCCCGCATCATTGCACAAAAATACCTCGCTAGAGAGCTTATTAGATTTTCTTCCAAGGTGGCCTCCAAGGCCTTCGACGAAACAATAGACGTAGAAGATCTTATGCAGGAGGCCGAAGGCACTCTCTTTGAAATATCGCAGCGCAATGTAAAAAAAGATGTGCAGCAAATAAATCCCATCATAAAGGAAGCCATAGAGCTTATGCAAATAGCAGCCCAACGAACTGATGGATTGTCGGGCATACAAACAGGATTTAAGCAGCTAGACAAGATAACATCGGGATGGCAAAAATCCGACCTTATCATCATTGCCGCACGACCTGCCATGGGAAAAACTGCCTTTGTACTTTCTATGGCAAAGAATATGGCTGTAGATTTCAATATTCCCGTTGCCGTTTTCTCCCTAGAAATGGCAAACGTACAACTAGTAAATCGCCTCATAGTAAACGTATGCCAAATACCTGGCGAGAAAATAAAAAATGGTCAGTTGGCGCCCTTCGAGTGGGAGCAGCTAGATTATAAAATAAAAGAACTCTTCGACGCTCCCATATATGTTGATGATACCGCCAGTTTGTCGGTATTCGAACTGCGCACCAAGGCCCGAAGGCTCGTAAAAGAGCACGATGTAAAATGTATCATTATAGACTACTTGCAATTGATGAACGCCAGTGGCATGAGTTTTGGAAGTCGCGAGCAGGAGGTTAGTATGATTTCTCGTTCCCTCAAAGGATTGGCAAAAGAGCTCAACATCCCCATCATTGCCCTTTCGCAGCTCAACCGTGGAGTAGAAAGCAGGGTAGGCAACGAGGGAAAGCGCCCACAGCTCTCCGACCTTCGCGAATCTGGAGCCATTGAGCAAGATGCCGATATGGTATGCTTCATTCATAGACCCGAATACTACAAGATATTTACCGACGAGAAAGGAAATGACCTCACCGGAAAAGCCGAAATAATTATTTCAAAACACCGAAATGGTGCCACTGGAGATGTGCTATTGAGTTTCAAAAAGGAATTTGCCAGGTTTCAGAATCTCGATGACGACCAGCTGGTAGGAGAATTTCAATCAAGACTAAACAGCCAAGAGGAGCTTGTGCCCCCTCCCTCCTATCAAGAAAGAAATTTCACCATAGAAGCAGGTGCTGACAACCTGCCTTTTTAAGAATTTATATGCCAAATTGGTGGTTTTAAGGATATAATTACTAATTTTGGCAAACAATTAAGAAACAATAAACGCATGAATATTTCCTACAATTGGCTTAAAGATTATGTGCAAACAAATCTTTCTCCCCAAGAACTCTCTGATGCCCTCACCTCCATTGGCCTGGAAACAGGAAGTGTAGAAAAAGTTGAAACCATCAAGGGTGGTCTCGAAGGACTTTTTATTGGGCTTATTATGACTTGCGAGGCACATCCCAACTCCGACCACCTACACATTACCTCCGTAGATATTGGGCAGCAAAGCCCCCTACAAATTGTCTGTGGTGCAGGCAATGTAGCCAAAGATCAGAAAGTTATTGTAGCCATCAATGGCACAAAATTATACAGCGGAGATGAATCTTTTACAATAAAAAAATCTAAAATACGAGGCGTAGAATCCAATGGAATGATATGTGCCGAAGATGAAATTGGGGTAGGCAAATCGCATGAAGGAATAATAGTGCTGCCGCAAGAGGCTTTAGTAGGAATGCCCGCAAAAGAATATTATAAAATAGAAGCGGATTATATACTGGAAGTAGACATAACACCCAACAGGGTAGATGCTGCCTCTCATTATGGAGTAGCGCGCGACCTCGCCGCCTACCTCTCTCAGCAAGGTGAAAAATCGATGCTCAGCAAGCCCAATATTGATAAATTCAAGATTGACGACCAAGAAACAAAACTCGACATAATTGTAGAAAATACCGAAGCCTGCGCTAGATACACTGGCATATGCCTCAAAAATATAGAGGTCAAAGAAAGTCCCAAATGGCTATTAAACAGGCTGCAAGCCATAGGCATACGCAGCATCAACAATGTAGTAGATGCTAGCAATTATGTGTTGCACGAACTCGGACAGCCCCTGCATACCTTCGACCTAAGAGCAATAACAAGCAATACGATACGCATAAAAACCCTAGCCCAAGACAGCTTATTTACTACTCTTGATGGAGTAGAACGCAAGCTAAATGCACAAGACCTAATGATTTGCAACGACAATGAGGCAATGTGTATGGCTGGCATATTCGGTGGACTGCAATCTGGAGTAAGCCTATCTACCACAGACATATTTATTGAGTCGGCTTATTTTAATCCTACATCGGTCCGAAAAACAGCGCGCAGACATGGGCTCAATACAGATTCCTCATTTAGATTTGAAAGAGGTGCTGACCCAAATATTTGCGTATACGCCCTCAAAAGAGCGGCATTGCTCATACAGGAATTGGCTGGCGGCAGCATCTCTGGCCCTCTGCACGATATTTACCCCATAGAAATAAAGCCCAAGCTAGTCGATTTAGCTATCAGCAAAATAAACCAAGTAATAGGAAAGGTACTGCCTATTGACACCATTACTAGCATCTTGCAACAATTAGAAATAGAGATACTGAGCCAAGATGATCAAAACCTACAATTGGCAATCCCCACATATAGGGTAGACGTGTTGAGAGACGTAGACGTAATAGAAGACATACTACGCATTTATGGATACAACAATATTGAAATTGGCGATAGGCTGCAAGCAAATCTTTCTTCACGTACAGCCACAGACAAGAGCTACCAAATTCAGAAAACCATCTCTGAACAGCTTGCAGGAGCAGGATTTAATGAAATACTAAACAACTCCCTAAGTTCATCGGCATACTACCAAGAACTTACAGATATGGGAACGCACAAAAGTGTAAAAATAAGAAACCCTCTCAGTGCATCCCTCGATGTTATGCGACAAAGCTTGCTCTTTGGTGGACTCGAAACAATTAGCTACAACATAAATAGAAAAAATACCGACCTCAAAATATATGAGTTCGGAAATGTATATTCCTACAACCAAGACAAACTAAAAGACGACAAGGCACTTACGGCAATAAGAGAAAATTTTAACTTGGCACTGTTTGTTACAGGCAACAAGATACAAAACAATTGGGCTCATGCCAATGAAAAAGCCTCGGTATTTGAACTCAAGGCCCATGTAGAAAATATACTCTGCAGACTAGGCATAGGAAATAAAAAAATAAAATATAGCACATATACCAACGAGATATTCTCGTCGGCACTGCTTATTCAAACAATGGCAGGACGCAAACTTGGTGTTTTTGGCCTTGTAGGCAAGCCAAATCTCAAGAAATTTGATATTGATGTGGAAGTATATTTTGCCGAGCTCGATTGGAATGCCTTGATGAAAGAAAACGAATCGCAGAAGGTAGCCTATTCCGAAATATCCAAATATCCCGCCGTCAAGAGAGATTTTGCCCTATTGGTAGATATTTCACTATCCTTTGGAGAAATAGAAAAAGTAGCCTATGAGGCAGACAGAAAAATTCTTAAAGAGCTCATTCTCTTTGATGTTTATGAGGGGGAGAACCTCCCCGCAGGGAAAAAATCTTATGCCATAAGTTTTGTATTGAAAGATGAGAGCAAAACACTCAATGACAAGCAAATAGATGCTATAATGACGAAAATAAAAACAAATTTAGAACAAAAATTGGGTGCTACACTCAGATAAAAATATACTATTGAATTATGGGAAGAGCTTATGAATATCGCAAGGCAACAAAAATGAAACGCTGGGGCAATATGGCCAGAGTATTTACCAAGCTAGGTAAGCAAATAACGATAGCAGTAAAAGATGGAGGCCCCGATCCTGATACAAATCCTCGCCTCAGGGTATTGGTACAGCAGTCTAAGAAAGAAAATATGCCCAAGGAAAATGTAGAAAGGGCTGTAAAAAAAGCCTCCTCAAAGGATGAGACGGACTACAAAGAAATGATCTATGAAGGATATGGGCCCTACGGCATAGCCATCGTTGTGGAAACGGCTACCGACAACACTACCCGCACTGTGGCAAATGTGCGCAGCTATTTCAACAAGATGAATGGCTCCCTGGGAACTTCTGGAAGCCTGGAGTTTTTGTTTGAACACAAATGCGTATTCAAAATAACAGCAAAAGAGGGCATTTCATTGGAAGATTTGGAGCTCGAGCTTATAGATTTTGGAGTCGACGAAATAGAGCAAGAAGAGGATGATATATTAATTTATGGAGAGTTCAAATCATATTCAGAGATACAAAAATACCTCGAAGAAAATGGTTTTGATATTCATAGTGCCGAATTTGAACGCATTCCCCACGAGCTCAAAGAGGTGACGAAAGAGCAAAGAGTACTGCTCGATAAGCTGCTCGATAAGTTTGAAGACGACGAAGACGTACAAAACGTATTCCATAACATGAAGGCTGCCGAGTAATTTTAAACAGCAAAAAACCAATATGATGGAGAAATTTTTGATTTTCAAAACACGCGACGAACTTATAAGAATACAAATTGATAAGATTCTTTATTTTGAAGCTGATAGAAACTATACAAAGCTGATACTTTCTAGCGGTATTCAGTTTGTTTTTTCTGTCAATATTGGTAAAATTGAAGAGATATTGGCAAAACAAATTCAGTCGTATTCCAATGTACTGCTAAGGGTGGGTAAAAGTCATATTATCAATAAGATGCATATTTTACAGATCAATATTCCTAAAACAAAATTGGTGTTTACTGGTCTTGATGGTAAAGCCAAGGAATTAATCGTTCCCAAAGAACCTCTAAAGGTGCTCAAGGAAACACTGGAAAAAGAGTTTTCAGCTCCCAAAGTGGATATCAAAGACGAAGAAATGGCAGACGAGCAATAATGAATATAAAAATAGGGAAAGCGGATGATAATGATTATATTGTTGATAACCCTCATGTAAGTCGACACCATGCCCTGCTATCCTTGGGCAATAATGGTGAGTACACACTGCAAGACCTAGGGAGTGCCAATGGCACTTTTGTGAACGGGCAGCAGATATTGCGAAAAAATATAGTCCTTGAGGATAAAATAATTTTGGGAGGCAAGGTTGAAATATCCTTACAATCATTGTTGGATATAAGAAGTGATTTCAGCAAAGATTTTGAAGCCCTCAAGCCCATTTATACAAATTATCAAAGTGAAAAAGTAAGGATACAATCTTCCAATCAGTTCAAGACCCGCTTGTTTCAATCTCTGCCCTTTGCATTGCCCGGCATACTTGGATTGACTTATGGTTTTATAGGCTCTGAAAATAAAAATATCTTCTACCTAAGTCTTTCAATAACAATAATAGGGCCCGTAGTGGGCATTTTTTTAGGGGCAAAACAGGCTGCCAAAGTACCCGCCCAACTTCAGATATTGACCGATACTTTCAAAACCAATTATGTATGCCCTAAATGTGGGTTTTTTCTAGGAGAAATACCCTGGCAATCTATAAAAAATAGAGGCAAATGTGGGCACACGCCATGTAAAGCCCGGTGGTGAAGAGCTACATTCTTTGCAATTAAACTCCAAATTATTTTATCAGAAACAGGTTAGCACTGTATGGGACGACTAACAAGAGAAGAAAAAAAGAAGAACAAAGAGGGGGCATTCTACACCCCCAAAAAAGATATTGCAAACCCTACAGAGCCCTCCCCTTCTTAAAAAACATAAGCAACAGATGCCTTGAAATTTTTGTTGTGGGCATTTTTTCCCTTTGTCTGCGCATTGCCCTCTACCTTCGTACTATTTACACGCAAAAAACCATACTCGTAAGCAACTCCTAAAACAAATTTATTGTACTCAAGATTGAGCCCCGCACTCGTGCCCCAATCAATCTTGCGCACATTGCCATTGAAGTAATCTTCGCTTACTGGAGGATGAATATTATTGCCATTTGCAGTATACTCTTTATTTATTTTTCCACTCAAGCCATAAGCAACAAAGGTACCAATAGTAGGATATAATTTGAACTTATCGGATACATTAAACTTATATAGAAGCAGTACAGGTATTTGCAAATAGGCTGGATCGGCTCTTACTTCATATTTTGCAGCTCCAACTTTTTTTACACCCTTCCCCCCTTGCACAGAATAGTAGGCCCCAGACTCAATGGCAAAATCCTGCATGCGGTATTGGACAAGCATACCAATATGGTAAGAAGACTTATAATCCAAATCTGTAATTACAAACTCAGGATTTGGGCCCTCACTGGGTTTGTATTCACTGGCACTTACTGTTGAGTAATTCAGTCCCCCCTTTACTCCAAAATGCAATTGAGCAAAACCAGACACACTTAGGGACAGTAGGCATAGCAAGAGTGTAAATTTTTTAAGATTCTTCATATTTATTTTTAATTCTATAATTTGTTCCGCATAAAAATGAGCCCATCAAGCAAACAAACTTGCCTGCTTTGACGAGCCACAAAAATAAGCATTATTTTTTATTATCCTTGCAAATATTCTAGTAAATCCTCTTGCAAATCCCTATCAAGAGTTTTGTATTATTGAATTGTTGCCCAAAATATTTATCTGGTTCTGATAAATATTTTTGTATTTGAAAATGAATGCCTACATTTGTACTAGAATAGTATCGAAAATTTAGTTTTTAGAAACCCTCAAATTATCAATTATTTAATGAAATTATATCCTATTGTATTTGAACCTCTTTTGAAACCCATTATGTGGGGAGGTGATGAGATATGCAAATTTAAAGGCCTGTCGCCTATTCAAGATGGCATTGGTGAAAGCTGGGAAGTATCGCATGTCAAAAACTCAGTATCTGTGGTAAGTAATGGTGAATTGAAGGGCCAATCGCTTGACCAGTTAATTCATACTTATGAGGCACAATTATTGGGTGAAAATGTGCTGGCTCGCTTTGGGAAGAAATTCCCCTTACTAATAAAATTTATTGATGCCCGCGATCATTTGTCCATACAGGTTCATCCCGATGATGCCTTGGCAAAAGCCCGCCATGATAGTTTTGGAAAAACAGAAATGTGGTATGTGATAAGTGCCAAACCAGGAGCATTTCTTTATTCGGGTTTTGCCAAGCAGCTAGATGCCCAAACTTATGTTGAAAATGTTGAGGACAACACCTTTGTAGAAACTTTGGAAAAGCACGAAACACAGGCTGGCGATGTTTTCTTTTTGCCTGCTGGGCGTGTTCATGCCATTGGTGCTGGCTGCTTCATTGCAGAAATACAGCAAACATCAGATATTACTTACCGTATCTACGATTTCAACAGAAAGGATGCTCAAGGCAATTCTAGAGAATTGCATACAGAATTGGCAAAGGATGCCATAGACTATACCATTTCTCAGGAGTATAAATTATCCTATGCGCAGGAAAAAGATAAATTTACGCCCTTGGTAGATTGTCCTTATTTTACGACAAATCTTCTCGAAACTGACAAGCGCCTTGAAAGGGATCTGCAAGAGCGGGATTCTTTCAGCATCTATATTTGTATGCAAGGAAAATTGACTATCAAAGATGACCTCGGCGCTTTGGTAGAAATACGACAAGGGCAAACGGCACTCATTCCTGCTTCGTGCAAATCCATTAGCCTTATTGCTAGCGAAAATTGTAAAATAATGGAAACCTACATCAACAAAGCGTAAAATGTGTTTTTCTCAATGGAGGCTTTCAAACATTCTATATTTCATAATTTTAGTGCTTATGTCTCTTAGCTGTGATTCATCAAAAAATGACAAGTCCTCAATCCTTTCTGAAAGCAGTATGCATCAGGATTTGCCTACTGCGGCAGCAAATACAATAGCCTCCTCTCCCATTATTGACAGTGCAATGAGTCTTGAACAAGCCTTGGATGGGAGTGCTGCTCCAGAGAGCATTACCAGCCAATTGATTTTATTGGACGTATTGTATTATTCTTTCGATGGACTACTACACCAAGGGCAACTGCTTATAAATAAGCAAATCAAAGACGATATTATAGCCGTCTTTGATACGATTAGGCAAAATAAATTTCCTATTGCTAGAGCCATTCCCATCGCCCATTATCAATGGAACGACAATTTGTCGATGGCTGCAAACAATAGCTCGTCGTTTTGCTACAGGACGATAGAAGGAACCAACAGGCTATCACATCATGCTTCGGGAAATGCCATAGACATAAATCCATTGCTAAACCCCCTAGTTTGGAAAGAGCCCTATCAAGATAGACCCAACCAGCCCCAAGGGGCTATTTACGACATTAATATAGAGGGCACTTTGCACGCACAGCATATTGTGGTCAGGGAATTACAAAAAAGAGGTTTCCTTTGGGGCAGAAATTTTCAACGATACTACGACAACCACCATTTCCAAAAAAATATACCTGCCATAAGTTCCTAAGCGAACAGAGCCCAAAAGCAAGCATATTAAAATGAATTTAGGTACATATAAGGATATGCCTTATCAATTTTATATGTTTTGGCTTTTTATTCGCATAAAATGCCCAGATGGATGCAGTATTATATTACATTAGGAATGATTCAAAGTTATCTCTATGAATGATCTCAAATGAGCTATCAGGATAATTGTCCAAGAATTGTCGAGGAGTTTTGAATTTTGCATCAGGGTTCCACTTAAATTCAAAGGCTTTTAGTTTGCCGTCTCCCTCTTCGATATAGTCAATTTCTTTCTGATCTTTTGTTCTCCAAAACCACTGTTTGCACCAAACCGATGAATAATCGAGCATCTTCATTCGCTCCGAAATGAGAAAATTTTCCCACAATGCACCAATGTCAGTGCGTGTTTCGATAATGGAAAAATTTGCAATCAATGCGTTACGCATACCATTGTCGTAAAAGTAGATCTTCCTGCTGCTTTTGAGTTCGTTACGCAAATTACGGCTAAAAGAGCCTAAACGAAAAATAACATAGGACTGCTCAAGCAGGATGATGTACTTCTCCACCGTTTTACTGTCTAAACCACAGAGTTGCCCCAACTCGTTGTATGACACTTGAGACCCCACTTGAAAAGCCAATGCTTGCAACAGACTAAGCAGCTTATCGGGTTTTTTTATCTGCTCCCACATCAAAATATCTTTGTACAGGTAGCTGTCGGATAGTTGTTTGAGGATCTCTTTTTCGTTGCCTGGATTATTCACCACATCGGGATAATAGCCATAGACCAACCTATGCGGAATCATTCTCTTTTCATCAAGCAAGCCGTGGTGAGTAAGCATTTCTGAGAATGCAATCGGATACATTTTATATTCCCATTTGCGACCAGTCAAAGGCTCATTGACTTTATTTGCCAAATCAAACGAGGAACTGCCAGTGGCGATCAGCTGCACATTGGGAATTTGGTCAGTAATAAGTTTCAGACGAAGACCTATATCGGGTATGCGCTGGGCTTCATCAATGACCACGATCTTTTTATTTCCGAATATGGCCTTTAGGCGAGTGGAAGATATATGCTCGAATAGGGCCTGTACATCCGTTTCATCCCCATTCATCCAAAGCACATCGTCCATATTGGAAAACAAGCTCCTGAGCAGTGTTGTTTTACCAACCTGCCTAGCACCCATTAAAATAATAGCTTTCCCCTTGCCGATCTTCGATTGAACAGCTTTTTTTAATATCCTTTCTATCATGATGAATCAGTTTACAAAGGCAAATATACAATTTTTTGGATTATATTCCTCAAATAGTGCTACTTTTTTGGATTGCATTCCTCAAATAGTGCTACTTTTTTGGATTACGTTCCTCAAATAGTGCTACTTTTTTGGATTACGTTCCTTATTATTACAATAATTCCCATAATTCGGACATAAGCCTCCATCTATCTTATTTTTATTTATTCGTTAATGTGTGTAAACTATACCCTTAGTGTATCAAGTAAATCCGACAAATATCGAACAAAGTTGTATGGCAAATTGCCACCCTCATCACTGGCAAAATCTCCATTTCCAAAAAAATCTACCTGCCATAAGTTCCTAAGATGACAGAGCCCAAAAGCAAGCACATTAATTAGTTGTTACGCTGGAATCTATTTTTTTTATCAATCCAATCAAAACATTGCCTGGCCCTATTTCCGTAAAAGAAGTAGCACCATCGGCTATCATATTTTTGATAGACTGCGTCCATTTTACGGGGGCTGTAAGTTGTTTTATAAGATTATCCTTAATTGTTTGAGGATCGGTCTCGCCCCTTGTTGTAACATTCTGATAGATAGGGCAAGATGGCTTGGCAAAAACAACAGCGTCGATAGCCTGGGCAAGTTCTATGGCGGCAGGCTGCATCAAGGGAGAGTGAAAAGCACCACCCACCTTGAGTTTGATTGCTCTTTTTGCTCCTGCCTCAAGCATTTTTTCGCAGGCCTGATCTATTCCATCTATCGATCCAGAGATAACAACTTGACCAGGACAATTGTAGTTGGCGGCAACTACAACCGCGTCTATACTAGCACAAATCTCTTCCACCTTTTCGTCGGGCAAGTTTAGTACTGCTGCCATGGTCGAAGGCTGTGCCTCACAAGCTTTTTGCATGGCCAAAGCTCTTTGGTAAACCAATCGTAAAGCATCTTCAAAAGACAATACTCCTGCTACTACTAGTGCCGAAAACTCTCCCAAAGAATGACCCGCTACCATCTCGGCTTTTATAGAATCGCCCATGGTAGCAGCCAAAATAACCGAATGCAGAAAAACTGCAGGCTGCGTGACCTTGGTCTGACGAAGATCTTCGTCTGTTCCTGCAAACATCATATCGGTAATGCGAAAACCCAAAATTTGATTGGCCTTTTCAAACATTTCTTTAGCCACTGTAGACGTTTCATACAAGTCCTTACCCATTCCTACAAACTGTGCGCCCTGACCTGGAAATACAAATACATTCATACTTTTAATTGATTAATTAAAAACGCCTGCTTGATTTTACTCAAGCAGGCGTTTTTTTATTTGACAAATATAATATTTATCTTATGCTTGCGCAATAATAGGTAAAACAGATACAAAGGATCTGTTATCTTTTCTTTTTCTAAAAACAACTGTACCGTGTACCAAAGCAAACAAAGTATGGTCTTTGCCCATACCTACATTTTCACCTGGATGATGTGTTGTTCCTCTTTGACGAATAAGAATATTGCCTGCCTTACACAGAGCACCACCAAAAATCTTTACACCCAATCGCTTGCTTTGAGACTCACGGCCGTTTCTTGAACTACCGACTCCTTTTTTATGTGCCATTTTCTTTTTCTTTTAAAATTTAAGCAATAACTTCTTTAACTAAAACCTCTGTAAATTGTTGGCGATGACCATTTAATTTACGGTGCCCTTTTCTTCTCTTCTTATGAAAAATAAGAACTTTATCACCCTTTACATGAGAAATTACTTCCACTACTACCTTTGCACCTTCAAGCAGGGGAGAGCCTATGCTCACCTTGCCATCTTTGTCTACTAGCATTACTTTCTCGAACTCCACCTCTGCGCCTCTGTCGGCATTGATGCGATGAACAAACAATTTTTGATCTTTCTCAACCTTAAATTGCTGCCCTTGAATGTCTACAATTACGTACATCTGTTAATTATTACAGTTACCTCCCGAAGGTGGATTGGATTATTTCCAAGCACTTAAAATACCTTCTGCGGAATTTGATGGCACAAAAGTAATTCTTTTTTTTTATATTTTCAAATAAATATGCCTTTTTTGATCTAAGCTTTTTACTAATTAAATATATTTTTATTAATATTCTAGCTAAACAAGCCTTTTAATACAAAATATATACTAATTTTGTAAGTCAGCGAACAAATTGCATAATATAAAAGCGCAAGATAGACCGCAAATATAGACCGCAAGATAAACAATGTCTGCGGAAAAAATAGGACTCAGCAATCTGCAAATTATAAAATATAAATATAACTACAATATGAATAAAGAACAAAACCAAGGTATCCAAATCGAACTCAGCGATGAGATAGCACAAGGCACTTATGTCAATCTAGCCATTATAGCACATTCGTCCTCCGAGTTTGTGGTCGATTTTGTAAGAATAGTACCTAGTGTGCCTAAAGCCAAGGTAAAATCTAGGATTATACTCACTCCAGAACATGCCAAAAGGCTAATGTTTGCTCTTGAAGAAAATATTCGCAAATATGAAAATCAATTTGGCGAAATAAATGTGCTGGAACAGCAATTTAATCCACCTATTATTGGCCCTATAGGGGAGGCATAAGGTTTAAAGGTATAAGACATGCTAAAAAAGCAACAAACGTAAAAAACAAATATAATACGTATGAAGATATTGAAATTTGGCGGAACATCCGTAGGTTCCGTAAATAGCCTGTTGGGCGTAAAAAAAATCATTGAGTCTGTAGACGAACCTGTCGTTGTTGTTGTTTCTGCCATAGGCGGGATAACAGATAAGCTTTTGGCTACAGCCAAATTGGCAGTCAAGGCTGACACTTTATACCAAGAGGCATACGCCGAAATAATAGGTATACATAAAGACTTGATTGATGGGATATTTTCTAAAACAGGCGAAAAAGAGATAGTATATAATCAAGTAGTAGAGCTGCTGGACGAACTTGGCAATATTTATAAAGGAGTGTTTCTTATACAAGATCTATCTCTCAAGACTTCAGATATTATTGTTAGTTATGGCGAAAGAATTTCTTCCCTAATCATAAGCCATCTTATTGAAGGGTCTAAATTGTTTGATGCTAGAAAATTTATAAAAACGGAAAAGCAATTCCACAAGCACATAGTAGATTTCAATATCACCAACAGGCTCATAGAAGAACAATTTGCCAACTTGCCACAGCGATCTATTGTTCCGGGTTTTATATCTTCCAACAAAGATACAGGCGAAGTTACAAACCTAGGAAGAGGTGGCTCCGACTATACTGCCGCCATCATTGCTTCGGCCCTAAACGCATCCGTTTTGGAGATATGGACTGATGTAGACGGATTTATGACTGCCGACCCCAAGGTCATTAGTAATGCCTATGTGCTTGAGCAACTTAGCTACATAGAAGCTATGGAGCTATCCAATTTCGGTGCCAAGGTCATTTACCCTCCAACGATTTTTCCTGCCTATCACAAAAATATACCCATCAGAATACGCAATTCCTTCAAACCCCAAGGTCTGGGAACACTCATTACGCGAGAAAATAAAAAAGATGGCAAAGCCATTAAGGGCATATCCTCTATTGACGACACCTGCCTTATCACAGTACAAGGACTGGGAATGGTGGGCGTAATTGGCGTAAACTATAGGATATTTAGGGTGTTAGCAAAAAATGGTATCAGCGTGTTTATGGTTTCACAAGCCTCCTCTGAAAACACTACATCAATAGCTGTAAGAAATGAATTTGCCGACCTTGCCGTCAAAGAATTGCAAGGAGAGTTTTCCCTTGAAATAAGTCAAGGAGAGATCAACGACATTAAGGCTGAAAAAGAACTTGCAACAGTAGCCATTGTTGGCGAAAACATGAAAAGAACACCAGGCATAGCAGGACAGCTCTTTGGCACCCTTGGCAAAAGTGGCATTAGTGTAATTGCATGTGCTCAAGGAGCTTCCGAAACAAATATTTCTTTTGTAATCAAAAAAAAATACCTGCGAAAGGCTTTAAATTCTATCCACGACTCTTTTTTTCTTTCTCAATATAAGGTGTTAAATATTTTTCTGGTAGGAATTGGTACTGTTGGAGCCAGCCTTTTGGAGCAGCTAAAGCAGCAACAACCCAAGCTGATGCAGCAAAATAGCCTAAAAATACGTGTTGTAGGCATAGCAAACTCCAAAAAAGCCATTTTTGATAGAAAGGGAATAGACTTATCAAACTACGAACAAAGACTTAAGAACGAAGGCGTAGACTCTTCTCCAGAATTTTTGTGCAAGGAAATCGAAGAGATGAATATCTTCAACTCTATATTTGTTGATTGCACGGCTAGTGCTGAAGTAGCTGCCCTATACAAAAATTTGATAACAAACAATGTAGCGGTGGTGACGGCCAACAAAATAGCATCGTCATCGAGCTATAAAGACTATGCCGAGCTAAAGGATATTTCTCGCAAACTGGGTGTAAAATACTTGTTTGAAACAAATGTTGGTGCCGGACTTCCCATCATCAACACTATGAATGCCTTGATCAATAGCGGCGATAAGATACTAAAATTAGAGGCCGTACTTTCGGGCACTCTCAACTATATTTTTAATGTTCTTAGCGAAAGCATTCCCCTGAGTAAGGCCATACTTATGGCAAAAGAGGCGGGGTATGCCGAGCCCGATCCGCGAATAGATTTGTGTGGGCTTGATGTTGTTAGAAAATTGGTCATCCTTTCTAGGGAAGCTGGTTATAAGGTAGAACAAGGCGAAGTAGTAAAAAATTTGTTTATTCCCGAAAAATATTTTGACGGATCTATCGAAGATTTTTGGAAAAACATTCCTCAACTAGATGCACAGTTTGAAGCGCAGCGAAAAGAACTAGATGCGCAAGGAAAAAAATGCCGATTTGTGGCAAAAATGGAAAAAGGAAAATGTGAAGTTGGCTTGCAAACAGTAGATAGAAGTCACCCTTTCTATGAATTGGAAGGGAGCAACAATATCATCACCATCACTACCGAACGCTACAACGAATATCCTATGATGATAAAGGGCTATGGAGCTGGTGCCAGCGTTACGGCAGCAGGTGTTTTTTCAGACATCATTAGCATTGCCAATATAAGATAAAAAAGTATAAAAGGATATTTTTTATAGAACTCTTATTTTGGAGCTCTTATATATAAAAATATAGCAATAAAGGTATACAATATATTGGGTATCCACATGGCAACCATGGGACTAACATATCCTGAAATCGCAAAAGAGGAGGTTATTTGCATAAAAAGGATGTAAGAAAAGCTCAGTAGTATACCTATACCTATATTAAAACCCATTCCTCCCTTCACTTTTCGCGATGAGAGGGAAGCCCCTATGATGGTCAAAATAAATGCTGCTAGAGCCATAGAAAATCTCTTATGATACTCTATTTCAAACAGCTGAATATTACCAATGCCACGAGTTCGCTGCCTGTCGACATAGGCTTTGAGGGCTGGAGTAGTCATCTGTTCGCAATCATAGACCGAAATCAAAAAATCGGAAGGAATCACACTCAGCGTAGTATCTATTTTGTCGCCACTAATAATTTCTTCTTTCATGGCGGTGAAATTGCGAATCATATAATCGTGAATCGTCCACTGATAAGCCGAATCATAAACAATTCTCTGTGCTGTCAATCGAGATACCAGCTCTTTTTTATTGAATTTCTCTAATGAAAAGCGGTAGCCAGTTCTACTTTGGTCGTCATACTGATTAATATAGGCAATTACCCCCGGCGAAACTTCAAACTGCACATTGGAGGCATAATCTATCTTCTTATTATTGACATACTTATTTTGAAATTCAATTCTCTTTACATTAGCTGGTGGTATAACAAAGCTATTCAATAAAAATGTTGAGCCAGAAATTATTGCCGCAGAAATCAAATAAGGACGCATCAAACGCTTAAAGCTAATGCCACTCGAAAGCATGGCTATAATTTCAGAATTGTCGGCCAACTTAGAAGTAAAAAAAATAACAGCTATAAAAGTAAATAGAGAACTAAAAAGATTAGCATAATAGGGAATAAAATTGAGATAGTAGCTAAATATAATTTCGGAGCTCGGCGCTGAATATTTTATAAACTTATCTACCTTCTCATTGAAATCAAACATTACAGAGACCGAAATTATCAAAAAAATGGCAAAAAGATAAGTGCCAAGAAACTTTTTAATAATATAAGTATCTATGCGTTTTAATCCTAAAACTCTAAAATTAAGCATTTTATGAAATTCTATTTTGAACTCTTGGCATCATCGATCGCTTCCATGCAAGGAAATCTCCAGTAATGATATGCTTGCGTGCTTCTTTTACCAGCCACAAATAAAATGCCAAATTATGAGTGGAGGCTATTTGCAGACCCAATATCTCACTCGTTATGGTGAGATGACGAAGGTAGGCCTTAGAAAATCTAGTATCAACATAACTGGCTCCATCAGCCTCTATGGGAGAAAAATCGTCGGCCCAGCGTCGGTTGCGAATGTTGATGATGCCATCTTTAGTGAAAAGCTGCCCATTGCGACCATTTCTAGTGGGCATAATGCAATCAAACATGTCGACCCCCCTTTCTATGGCTTCCAACAAATTGGCAGGAGTACCAACGCCCATCAAATAACGAGGCTTATCTTTAGGCAATATTTCGTTTACAATCTCAATCATTTCATACATCTTTTCTGCAGGCTCGCCCACCGCCAAGCCGCCAATGGCATTGCCCTCAGCATTCTTGGACGCTACATTTTCTGCCGCTCGCTGCCTCAAATCCTTATAAACACAGCCCTGAACAATGGGAAAAAGACTTTGCTGATAGCCATACTTTCCCTCTGTTTGATTGAAACGTGTCAAACACCTATCCAACCAACGCTCTGTTAGAGCCAATGATTTTTTAGCATATTCGTAATCTGCATCCCCAGGCGTGCACTCGTCAAAGGCCATAATGATGTCGGCACCAATACTTCTCTGAATATCCATCACTCTTTCTGGCGAAAACATATGCTTGGATCCATCGATATGAGAACGAAATTCCGCTCCCTCTTCCTTCAGCTTTCTATTGTGAGCCAAAGAAAAAACCTGAAAGCCACCGCTATCGGTAAGAATAGGACCGTCCCATCCATTGAAACGATGCAAACCTCCAGCTTTTTCAAGTATATCTATGCCTGGTCTAAGATAAAGATGGTAGGTGTTGCCCAAAATAATTTCTGCCTTAACGTCGTCTTTGAGAGTCACAAAATCAAGAGCTTTTACTGCCCCCTGAGTACCTACAGGCATGAAAATTGGGGTTTTTATAGCTCCATGATCAGTTATTATTTCTCCTGCACGGGCATTTGAATGAGGATCTGTATGTTGAAGATTAAAATCCATTGCTTCTTTTTTCTGCAAAGGTAAGTTATTTTTCGTACTTTTGTCTCTCAGTAAACACGAAATAGTACAAGCAATGCGCATACTCATTGTTCATAACGATTATGGAGCCCGTAGTGGCGAAGAGGTTGTGGTCGATAGACAAATTGTCATGCTAAAATCCTTAGACATGGAAGTTGTGGATTTTAGAAGAAGTAGTCAGGGACAAAGAAATTCCTTGTGGGGACAGCTCAAAGCCTTCCTCTCTGGTTTTTATGCCTATACTGCTATAAGTGCGCTTAAAAAATTAATCAAAGATAACCCTCCCGACTTGGCTATTGTTCACAACTTATACCCTTTTATATCTCCGGCAGCACTAAAAGTGATAAAAAAGGCAAACATACCAATAATAATGACAATTCATAATTATCGCCTTATTTGCCCCACAGGGCTTTTTATGAGGGATGCCAAGGTCTGCGAATTGTGCCTAAATGCTAGTGAATGGAATTGTATAAAACACAATTGCGAAAACTCAGTGCCCAAAAGTTTTGCGTATGCTTCCCGCAATTGGTATGCAAGAAAAACCAAGGCATATATAAATAATATTGATGCTTTTGCGTGTATCACCAATTTTCAAGCCGTCAAACTTGTGCAAGCGGGCTTTGACAAAAGCAAAATGGAAGTCATTCCCAACAGTATGGATCAAATACCGCCATACAAATATCAAAAAGGCGGATATGTAGGTATCTCTGGTAGAATAAGTAAAGAAAAGGGAATAGAACTCCTCCTGAAGTTAGCGCATGCAACGCCTCACATACAATACGTTTTTGCTGGCGCACAGAGAAAATCCGACAAGTGGGATACTTCCATCCCTGCAAACTGCAGTTTTTTGGGGTATCTCAATGAAAAAGACTTGGACAACTTTTATAAAAACGCACAATTTATACTAATAGCCAGCCTTTGGTATGAGGGCTTTCCAATGGTTATTCTCGATGCCTCGGCGAGGGGGAAAGCCTGCATTGGGCCTGCCCATGCGGGATTTATTGAAATTATTGACAAAGATATTACAGGCCTGCACTTCAAGGTAGGAGACCTCAACAGCCTGCAAGATAAAGTGCTAAGGCTTTGGGGCAATGAAAATATTTGCAAACAAATGGGGGAAAATGCTTACAATAAATTAAAAAAACAGTATTCCTCGCAAGTTGTAAAGAAGGCTTGGAAAAAATTAATTGAAAAATATACTTGTTAATATATGGCAGAAATATTTTTTGACATTGCTTATGAGTTTGATAAGGCTCTTGTCGACAATACTATCAGAGAGATTGTTGACCGAAGGGAAAGTGCCTATATATGTGTTGCCGATGGAGTTACGCTGGCCACTTCTTACGAATCTTCGGAATTAAAGAAAGTTTTAGCGGGTGCGCGAATCACCATTTGCGATAGCTCGTGGGTACCTACATATTTGAAATTTTTATATGGCATAAATAGAGAAACCTATACTGGAAGTGAACTATTCTACAACACAATTAGGTGCAAAAAATATAAGATGATGTTTCTTGGGTCAAACAAAGAAATTCTTGATGCCCTAAGGCAATCCCTGTCTGAAATTGACCCAAACATATCAGACATGAAATTCGTAGAATTACCTTTCTGCAAAGTAGAAAATTTTAACTACCCCCAAATTGCAGAAATGATTAAGCAAGAATCTCCCGAAATCATCTGGGTATCATTGGGTATGCCTAAGCAAGAATTTTTTATGAGTAGGCTTCGAGACCATCTCAATCAAGGCCTACAAATCGGTGTTGGTGCTGCATTCAAATTCTACTCAGGAAAAAATGAACTAAAACGAGCCCCTCTGTGGATGAGAAAAATAAGACTGGAATGGCTGTTTAGGATCTTTCAAGAACCTCAAAAACAAATAAAACGCTGCCTGCTGATAGCTAAAAACATGCCCCCAATAATAATTAAAGAATATAAAATAAAGACTAGAAAAAATGGACAACAGTGAAAAAATGATGCTTGCTTTTATTGTTAGTCTTTCTATTTCTGTCTTCCTTATCAATGGAATTATTAAATTTTCCAAAAGAAAGAATCTAGGAGATAATCCTTCTGAAAAAAGAAAAATTCATACCAGCATTATTCCCAATATTGGAGGCGTTGGCATATTTGTAGCGTCGATGTTCTCATATTTTGCCTTCAGCGATAATACCGATGCCTTTCGTCCCGACAAAATATTTTCAATTACCATCCTCTTGTTTTTCGTTGGCTTAAAAGATGATCTTGAGCCCATGAAAGCGACTACAAGGCTTGCCTATGAATTCCTATCCGCCTTTTTTATAATTATCATTACCGACGTACGCATCATGAGCCTCTATGGAATATTCTACATTGCAGACCTTCCATACTGGGCTAGTTTCGCCCTTACCTCTCTATTTATTGTTGCCTGCATCAATGCCTACAATATGATAGACGGAATTGATGGTTTGCTAGGCTCTGTATCTCTACTGGGAACAATAATTTTTGGTGTAGTTTTCTTTCTTGTTGGAGAATACCTCTGGGCCCTACTTTCCTCAGCAATAGCGGGAGCCTTAACAGGCTTTCTTATCTTCAATTGGCAAAAAGCAAAGATATTTATGGGAAATGGTGGATCCATGTTTCTAGGAACATTTTTTGCCTGCATGAGTCTGCGCTTTCTTCAAATAGAACCCTTCAGATACGAGTATTTACATATTTCCATGCCTCACGTAATCACCTTAGGAGTTATTGCCATACCATTATTCGACATGTTTTTTGTTGTTGGCACCAGACTATACACGGGTATGTCGCCCATGAAGGCCGACAATAGGCACACCCACCACAGGCTATTAAAATTGGGCTTGAATCACGAACAAACAGTAGGAATTTTAATAGCAGCCAACTTATTAATTGTGGCCTTTGCCTATTTTGTACAAGGAATGGGGGCTTTACGCTCTCTTTTATCCACCATTGGTTTTTGTATACTTATTTACCTGCCCTTGATAATGCTTAACCGAAGGAAACTTAGGAATAACCAAAGAGATATCAAAAGTTAAATATTTTAAAATACCATCTAAAACAAGGTTACTGCAAGTCTTTTTTGCAATTATATACATCAAATTCAAAAAAATATACGTAAATTTGTGAAGTTTATACTTGGCTTTTATACATTTGCTAAGCATAAATGTATTATTCATAATCTAAACTAAAGGACAATGAAAGAAAAAATTGGAAGTAATGCAGGTCTAGTATGGAATGCATTAAATGAACAAGAGTCAACTTGTATCAAAGATGTAAAAAAAGCAACAAAACTTAGTGAAAAGGAATTATTTGCTGCTTTGGGTTGGCTGGCAAGAGAAGAAAAAATTAATTTCAATGAAGTTGAAGGTGATATTTTCATTGCTGTAATCTAAAAAATGCATTCCGCTTTTATTGTAGTGTCACTTGATGCGCACTCACAAAAAAAAACAAGCTTTCTCTAAAAAAGAAAGCTTGTTTTTTATACAATCATACCAAGGCCTCCAAATCCGACAGCGCAAAATTCTTGAAGTCGGGGATCACCTTGAGCACCAAACTTTCAAGAGAGGCGGCCGAATTGGTGGTAGACAAACCCACAAGCTTCATGCCTGCGTCTCTTCCCGAGGCTATGCCTGCAAAGGAATCTTCCAACACAAAACAGGTAGATGGATCCACCCCCAAGTCTTTAGCTGCCAAAAGATAGCACATAGGATGTGGCTTGCCTTCAGCGACTCTTGAGGAAGTAACGAGGGTATCAAAAAGGGGGGCTAAGGACAACTTGTCGTATACTGCCTCAACTTTTTCCTCGCCAGAGCTAGTAACCAAGCCTGTTTTGATACCTGCAGCTTTCAGCGACTTTATAAAATCTATGGATCCCGCAATTTCAAAAAAATCCATGCGTAATTCAAAAGCAGCCACCATTTCTTCTATCTCTTTATGTACAGAAGCAGGAAAATTAGAAAAATAATTCTTTAATATATTTGGCATCGTCGTTCCCTTGATAATGCGCCCCAGATCTTTTATTTCAGGAAGAAATTTTAGCCCTATCTCTCGCCAAATAATATCATATTGGGGCTCTGTATCAATCACCACCCCATCCATATCGAACAATACAGTCATTTTTTGTGTCATGCTTATTTATTTTATTTGAATATTTATTATTTTAGAAATTCAAAAATCACCAAATTTTACCATTTACCAATTCTTTTCAGGGTATAGGGCATCCCACCAAGAAGTATCATCCTTGAGCCATTTGGCAAACCAAGCATAAGAAGTCTTGCTCCAGTCTAAGCGTTTTTGATAAGATGCTATGCCATGGTTTTCACCTTCCACCTGCACAAATTCAACTGTCTTACCCAAAATTTTTAGGGCATTATACATCTGAATACTTTCGCCTATGGGCACATTGGTATCTGCACTGCCATGAAGAAGCAATAGGGGTGTATTTATTTTGTCGGCATTAAAAAGGGGGCTTTGTTCTACATAGAGCTTGGCATTGTTCCAAGGATAGCTACCAGCACTTGCAGTGGCACTGTAAGCATATCCCCAATACCCTTCACCCCAGTAGCTCGACAAGGCACTGATGCCAGCATGCGATACTGCAGCGGCAAAAATATCGGTTTTTGTAATTATATATTGGCTCATAAAACCTCCATAAGAAGCCCCAATACAGGCTATTTTCTCATTGTTTACAAAAGGGTGCTCTTTGCAAAATTGCTTGGTTCCCTCTATGATTTCTTCAGCCGCAGGATTGCCCCAGGCATTGACATGGCGCGCCGAAAATTCTTGACCAAAACCTATGGCCCCACTGGGTTGCAAGGTGTAAACAATATATCCCAAAGCGGCAAAAACATGGAGAGGGTAGTAGCTCTCGAAACTACGTGCCGTGGGTGTGGTGCCTCCATAATAATAGACAATCATGGGATATTTTTTTTGGGGATCAAAATTGGCAGGCAGATAATAACGTCCTTCGATGTTATTGCCATCTTTTGTTTTGAAATTCCAATCTTGAACCTTCCCTAAGGACAATTCATCCAGCTGATTGGCAAAGGGGTCTTCTAGCAATTTACTTTTATGGGTTTTAATATCGTAAGAATACAGTCTTTGAGAATTAGAACAACTCTGCCCCCTATAAAGTGCTATGGGAGCGGTTTTAGCCAAACGAATATTGGTAATTAGTTCTTCTTTGAGATCCAACAAATCAAATATATCTTTTTTATCATCATAAACATAAACATTTTTCTTATCCTTGTCTACTACCTCAAAATATATTTTATTTTCGTATTTAGACCAATATGAAGAGGCTATACTGGGATCAAATTCTTTGGTGATAGCTCTTATTTTTTTTGTTTTAAGATCCATTATAAACGCCTGCTCATCATAGGCGTTTGCTGTTTGATTGGGCAATATATTTTGCCCAATTTCCCCAAAAGCTTGTCCTGCTGCATGGAAAAGTACTTTTTGGGCATCGGGCGAAAATTTGGCCTGTGAGAGATAGGCATCATTAGCAAGCGTATCTATTTTATTTGTAGCCATATTTAGCATGTAAACAGCGGTTTTTCTAAATGGTATTTCCGACATATCCTCTTTTGAGGTCACCAGTAGAAGCTTCTCTCCATCATTACTGATATCAGAAATACTGGTGCTTGTGATTCCAAAAGATATTTTTTCTACCAGCTGGGTATCGAAGTTAAATATATTCAGGACGTTGCGACTTCTCCAAGAGCCCACCCTATCGGATGGAGAAAGATGCCTTTTCAAATTTCCCTTTTCCGCAGGCAGTTCCTCTTTGGTCTGAAAGGCAAGAAATTTTTCGGTGGGAGAAACAAGGATGCTTGCTATCTTTTCTTGGCTAAACAATTTTGATTCTTCCAAGGTTAGTACATCAAAAACACACAAATCGAAATTTTGAAGTCCCTGTTTCCAATAATAAATATTATCAGAACTAGGCATCCAATATGGCTTTATGGATGAGGGAAATCTATAAACGACTTTTTGCGAATGCAATTCTTTAAGGCTATAAGAAGAATAGGACTTGCCCCCTTTGGCAATTTCGGAGGATGCATAAAAATAATATTTTCCCGAAGGAGATATACTAGAATCCACCAATCGTTTTCCCTCAATTACGTCATTTACTGTTATATATCGCTTGTTGTCAAGGGACACATCGAGCTTTGTAAGGAAGTTCTTATCATCCGCTTTGATAATTACTTTCAACTCCGATTGATTAAAATTTTTCACCTGCACCAAGCGTTTAATAACAATTTCGTAGCGCTGGGGTTCCAAGGAGAGATCAAGCACCACGCTTGTAGTTCGAGAAAGGCTGTCTTCCTTCGATACTTTAATATTTTCTCTCTTGCTATTGACATACAATTCAAACATCTCGGTGCAATTGACTTCAATTTTAGCCTTGCCGTATTCCAAAGCATCAATATAAAAAGATAACAATTGAATACCCATATCTTTTTCGGCATAGGGCAAGGCAATTTTGCCGGCTGTGTCGGCACTCATTATAATTTTTGATTGACGAAGCCTTTTGAAATCCAATGCTACCCCCGACAAATAATCCTTGTCGCTGTATTCTTTCTTATTTTGATCCAAGCTATCGACCATTATTGGAGTTCGCAGGGCAAAAATTTCTGAGCACTTATATTTTTCTATGCTAATAAAATCTTGCGCCTCGACATTGAATTGTAGCCCACTAAAAATCACTACGATACTTATTTTTACAAGATTATTTGCCTTTTGCAATATTGTTTTCATAATTATAAATTTTAATAATATCAATTGTCAATTATATAGTATCATTTATCATCCATTGTTATTTGCCAATGGCTCCACATACAATGTTTTACAATGGGAAAATAATCCATCAACACATATCTTATCTTCAAAAATAGCAAATACCGAAGATCCTGATCCCGTCATAGAAGCATATTTAGCTCCAAGAATGTATAGACCTTCTTTTATTTGCGCTATTGCAGGATATTGCAAAAAGACACTTTTCTCAAAATCATTTTTCATTAGTCCTCCCCACTCTCGGATTGGTTTTTTGATGATGTCCAATAGGGATATTTCTACGGGTGAGGGTTCTACCAAAGAATAAGCATTCGGTGTAGAGACACTAATTTCAGGTTTTACTAAAACAAAATGATATTGACTAAGATCAAGTTCTATTGGTGTAAAAATATTGCCAATACCGCTGGCAAACACGGGCATGTTTTTTATAAAAAAAGGACAGTCGGCACCAATTTGTGATGCCAAGGTTTCTAGCTCGTTGTCGGAAAAAGATAGCTGTGCAAACTCATTGACTAGCTTCAACATAAAAGCAGCATCGGCAGAGCCACCCCCCAAACCTGCACCAAAAGGTATGTTTTTATGTAAATACACATCAAACTCGGGGATTTTCTTGTGCTCCTTTATAAGTTCAAGAGCCCTCACCACAAGATTGTTTTGAGCATCTACATCAATGGGAATACCCACTTGTTTGAAAACTCCTCTGCTGTTTTGAGCAGGAACAATTTCCAGAGCATCTTTTATAGCCAGTGGATAGAAAATTGTTTCTATATTATGATAGCCATCGGGTCTCTTATTAATTATATTTAGGCCTAAATTAATTTTGGCATTGGGAAAGAAAATCATTTTTTTAGGAATTAAGTTTGTTGTTTATACTGAAATTATTTCTTAAAATCAGAAACCTCTTTGTCTCATAGCCTCAAAAGTAATGATGGCAGCAGAAACAGAAACATTCAAGGAATCTATACAGCCCCTCATGGGGATCTTTATTCTTGCAGAAGCATTTTGCAAGCAGAACTCAGAGAGGCCATCAGCCTCAGTACCCATCAAGATGGCCGAAGCTCCGCGAAAATCCGTGTCGTGATACCACTGTGAGGCTGTTAATTCAGCAGCATAGCTCTGAATATTATTGGATTTGAAAAACTCAAAAGCCTCTTCTTTGGTGCAGGTAGCAAGGGGAACAGTAAACACACAGCCAATACTTGACCGTATGGTATTGGGATTGTATATATCCGTTAGGGGATCGCAAACAATGACGGCATCTACTCTTGCAGCATCTGCCGTGCGAAGTATGGCGCCCAAATTCCCTGGTTTTTCTACCGATTCTATTAAAATAAGAAAGGGATTGGAAGGCAAAGAAAGTTGGCCTAGTGTATGTGCTTTTGCTTTTGCCAAAGCAAGCAATCCATCAGAACCCTCACGATAGGCTATTTTTTGAAAAACTTCTTTATCAACTTCAAAACATATATTATCAGGTATTTTAGAAAGCAAATCTTTGTAATAGCTTTGCTGATATAGCTCCCAACAAAAATAAATAGAGTCTATTTCTTATCCTCCATCAAGGGCTATTGTTATTTCTCGGGCTCCCTCTATGATAAAAAGTTGCTGTAAACTTCTTTCCTTAGCCTTGGATGCAAGTTTTACAATATTCTTTATTTTGTTGTTTTGTAGGGCGGTAATCATTTGTCTTTCGTATTATTCTTTGAAGTCTTCTTAGGAATCTTCTTTTTCCTTATTCTTAACAATCATTATATATATCTGAAGAAAAGCAAAGATGCTAAGACACAAAAACCACTCGTTTCTTCCCTTAAACATAAAAAAAGATGAGAGAGGAAGCATTATTGCGCCAATTATTTCGGGAAATCTAAGTCTTTTTACACGAAAATTTTTACCCTCGTAAGGAGAACTTAGAATAGTAACTGCCAGCCCTGCCCCTGCAACAGCATATACGTAGGGTATAAAAGCCCATTGCGTAAAATGGAGTGCTGAAGAGATAAGAAGCAGTATGGCAGAAATATAGAATAAATAGTTCTTGTATTTTGAATTCATCTTAGGGTTTTATTATAAATAAATCTTCATTGGGCTTGGTCATAAAAAATTGTTCTCTAGCAAAGCGTTCTAAACTTTCATTATCACTTTGCAAATCCTCCAGTTTTTGTATGTTTTCATCTCTACTTTTTTTGAAATATTCTATTTCATTTTTTAGATCGTTTATCTTACTATCATTTATAAAGCGAATATAAAGCGTACTGTCGCCAATAAAAAAGGTAAGCATAACAAAAACTATAGTTGCCATCACATATTTATTGACGGGCATACTATACCTATTCAAGATTGATTGCAATTTTTTAATTATAGCCATGTATAAATAAAATCAATAAAACTATATATTTCACTCCTTAGATTTGACGGAGGTTTTTGCCTTAGGCTTGGCCTTTTCGCCTACCTTAGCCTTAGCTTTTGGGCTAGCCTTAGCCTTGGTCTTAGCAGCGGGTTTAGCAGTCTTGGCTTTCGCTGCCTTGCCCTTAGCTGCAGGTTTTGCCGCCTTTGCTTTTGCCCTAGCCTTTGTTTTTTCGGGAGCGTCTTCTATTATTTTGAGACATTCTTCGTAGGTCAAATCTGCCGGAACCTTATCTTTGGGGAGTTTATAATTTCCTTTTTCAAAAGCAAGATAAGGACCATACCTTCCGTTAAGCAGCTGCATATTTTCGTCTTGGGAAAAAGATTTTATGAGACGCTCGGCATCTTTTTTCTTTTTTTCAAGAATCAATATTTCAGCTTCTTGGAGACTGATAGTTGCCGGATTATACTCTTTGGGAATGCTGGTGTATGCCCCATCGTACTTTATGAATGGACCAAAACGCCCTATGGCGACGGTGACATCTTTTTCATCGAGAAGACCCAAATTTATTGGCCAAGCAAAAAGCTTCAGAGCTTCTTCTATGCTAATGGTTTCTATAGACTGATCTTTCATAAGGGATGCAAACAGAGGTTTTTCCTCGTCATCGGCGTGCCCTATTTGTGCAAAAGGTCCATATCTGCCAATCTTTACCGATATTGGCTTTCCTGTTTTAGGATCGGTTCCCAGTATACGTTCCCCGATTTTATGAGCTGTTTTGGCGGCGGCAACCTCTTCTACTATGGGATGAAAAACCTCGTAAAAAGCTCCAATGGTATTTGTCCATTCTACTTCCCCATCGGCCACCTTATCGAATTCCTTTTCTATGTCTGCCGTAAAACTATAGTTTAGAACTGTAGGAAAAGATTCGGTCAAAAAATCGGTGACTACCAATCCTGTATCTGTGGGCATAAGTTTTCCCTTGTCGGCCCCTACCCTTTCGACTTTTATTTCCTCACTTATTTTATCATTTGTGAGCCTCAATATATTGAAATCTCTTTCTATCCCGTCTTTGTTGCCCTTGATAACGTAGCCCCTATTTTGAATAGTAGAAATAGTTGGGGCATAGGTAGATGGGCGACCAATACCTAGCTCTTCCAACTTGCGAACAAGGCTAGCTTCGCCGTAGCGTGCTGGTCTTTGCGAAAGTCGCTCTGTTGCTGTTGATTCTAGCAAACTCAAAGGGCTATCAACGAGCATTGGTGGAATGATTGACTCATCGCCATCTTCAGAATTTTCTTCATCATGGCCTTCTAAATAAACCCTCAAAAAGCCATCAAATTTTATTACCTCACCACTAATAAAGAATTTTTCCTTGTTGTTGTTGCTTATTGCCACAGAAACTACTGTCCTTTCTAGTTGAGCATCAGCCATCTGAGAGGCAAGCGTACGTTTCCATATGAGTTCATACAGCCTTTGTTCTTGAGCCGAACCCTTGACCTGATTTTTATCCATATATGTGGGGCGTATGGCCTCGTGGGCTTCTTGCGCCCCCTTTGATTTGGTTTGATAAGTCCGCATTTTGAAATACTCTTCACCAAAAGTGCCCTCTATTTCAGACTTTGCTCCAGCAATTGCCAGGTTTGAAAGGTTTACAGAATCTGTACGCATATAAGAAATATGCCCTGCCTCATACAATTTTTGTGCTACCGACATGGTTTGAGAAACTGAGAAACCCATCTTTCGTGAGGCTTCTTGCTGCAAGGTAGAAGTTGTGAAAGGAGGTGCTGGCGACTTCTTCGCGGGTTTTGTTGTGACATCTTCAACAGAGAAACTGGCATTTTTTATTTGCTCAAACAGTGCCCTAGCTTCTTCCAATGTTTTTAGCCTTCTTCCCAATTCTGCTTTAAGGACATGCCCATTGCTTAAGACAAATTGAGCCAAGACCCTATAAGATACCTCCGCTTGGTGGGCGTTTATTTCGCGCTCTCGCTCTACTATTAGCCTCACCGCTACCGATTGTACGCGACCCGCAGAGAGCGAGGGGCCTATTTTTTTCCATAAGATGGGAGATAGTTCAAAACCCACAATCCTATCCAATACCCGTCGGGCTTGTTGGGCATCTACCAGATTGTAATCAATATCTCGAGGATTTTCTACAGCATGGAGGATGGCATTTTTTGTTATTTCGTGAAAAACAATGCGCTTAGTTTCCTTTTTATCCAATCCCAAGGTCTCATAAAGATGCCAAGCAATGGCTTCTCCCTCCCTATCCTCATCCGAGGCCAACCATACGGTGGTGGCGGCTTTAACTTCTTTTTTCAAGGAATTTACTACCGCCTCTTTGTCGGCAGAAACCACATATATAGGTTTGAAATTATTTTCTATCTCTATCCCCAGACCCTTGTCTTTCAAATCACGTATATGACCATAACTCGAAAGAACCTTGAAATCGGGTCCCAAAAATTTTTCAATAGTTTTCCCCTTGGCGGGGGACTCTACAATAACGAGATTCTTTTGCATAATGGATACTCTCTTTTATTTATAAGGACGCAAAGTTATTAAAAAACCCATGCCTACAAGCATAAATTTTAAAATTTAATGTTTATTCCTGCCATTACATTGAAATTATGGGCTGGATAAGCATACCAAAGTTCGTATCGCTGAAAGAGTAAATTATTTCCTTTTAGGTAAAAAGAGAAATTATCGTTGAGGGTATAGCTTGCTTGCATATTGACTTGGTGAATGTCTTTGAGGGAAGCTTCAAAAGCCTTGAGCCCTGTTTCTAAATGATATATTAAGTTCAATTTAATAGGAGCTGGCAAAAAAGAATACGAAAGGTTTATATCCGATTCAAAGCTGGGCTTATACCAAGCTTCTATAATGCCATTGTTGAACGAATTTGTCTCGTTTGCATCTACAGTCCATTTGGCATATTTGGCTCTCAACTCAAGATCAAATATTTTGTTGAGACTGTATTTCATATTGGTTCCTAGAGTCCAAGTTTTTGCTGTCGCATAGCAAGGCTCAAACACAGCTACATTTAGGTCTAAATCCGACGATTTTGAGTAGCTGCTAACAAAAAAATGCTCGCCTTTGGTATAAGAATAAGATGTGTAAACATCAAACCAAAATCGCTTTAGTACCGACGATTTAATTCCCAAGGAAGCTTCCAAGCGAGTGTCGGCATCTAATACCCTGTAAAGGGGTGAAACATATCTGTTTTCGTCATACATGCGTCTATTGCTATTGTCTTTAACCTCTCCTTGAGCAAGCAGATACATTAAAATATTTTCTTTGGGGCGAAAGTTAAATGCCAAATCGGGAGCAAAACTCACCTTGTCTACCTGGTTTATCAAGATGCTGGCACGAAGTCCTAAGCGTGTATCCCATTGATCGCCTTCCATTATAAAATAAGGATTTACGGCAAAAACGCCATAGTTTTCATAGGAATTAAAACTATCTTTAATTGCCGTGGGCAAACTATAAGCGGTATTTCTGAAGTCAAAACCCAAACCTATACGTTTTTCATTGGCTAATGCCTTGTTTATATCTCCTTTAAATTTTAAGATGTTTTCTTTTGCTCCTTCAAAATATTTCCATGCTATTGCTTCTTGCTCTTTAATGCCTGAATGCTTCTGAGTAAAATACGCATAAGTAAAATCGGCAGAATAATTTATATCATTTATCCCCTTGGAAGAGAGCCCTAAGTCAAGATCGAAAATATTATTTATCTGATTTTTACCTTTTAAAATAGACCTATCAGAGAGAGGAATTGAGGTAAAAGAATTTACAGAGGGTGTGAAACCGTAATAATTAAAAGCGGCAAAAGTGTACTTTGCATCAACAAAAAAGCGCAATAGGCTAAGTTCTTTGTTGAAAGCCAAACCCAAGGAGCTGACGTATTGCCTCATTTTTTGCTTTTCATCATCTTGCAAATATTTAACATTGCCATTGGAAGACCTATGCATTCCCCACATATTGAGGGAACTGCTAGATGTATTGATGAGGGAAAGGCCCAAATCAGCGTCTATATCAACGAAACTACCTACAGCAAGATGCGCATAGCCTCTCTTTTTGGAAGATACTAGCGCTGTTAAATAATCGGCTGGCTGCAGAATATTCAAGGACGGTTGAAGCTCGTAGGGTATAGTAAAATTTGAAAATTCTACATTGGCTTTTGTTGCTTCTGGCTCTTTTATTTCTGGCAAATAACTTATCTTCGACACATCGCGCACAGACAAATTATACTCTTTTTCCAAAATTAATTCCCTACTTAAACTACTATCTTTACGAGCTGATTCTTGCGCCACCAAGGACTTAGGTGCTAGAAAGCCCAAAACAAACGCAAGTGTTATTATTTCAATATATTTCATATGTGCTTCTTTATTTTATTTATCAAATGAAACCTAAATTTTATACTACTCGTTTAGTTTTTCCAAACGCTGATCAATCATAGTAGATATATCATCACTGTCATTCTTGTAGTTGTGTTGGAGACTTTCCAAATACTGACGAGCTTGCAGATTATCGCCTTTTTGCAAATAAACATCCGATAGTAAGATAAAACTTCTAGCCAACCAATAGGCGTGGGGCGTACCTTTCTTTATGTAATCCAGCACTTCAGCCTCAGCCTTGGCACTTTCATTTGTTGAGAAATAATACTCTGCCAATAAGAATTTTGCTTCTGCCCCAAAAATATCTCTGGTATCTTTTGCCAATAACTGCAAGTCAACAAGTGCTTTTGCCCCATTCTTATTTGCCAAATAAGCCTTGGCCCTATAATAATGTGCTTCTCGCTTAATTTCGGGATCTATCTTAGCCTCTTTTAGGAGTGCGTCGCCCGATTTAATAACAGCCTCTGGCTTGTTAAGAACATTGGCGCAACGCATAATTCCGATAAGGGCGGCATGCTTTTGTTCCAATGTCACTGCCCTAACTTGCAATTGCTGATACGATTTCAATGAGGCCTCATAATCCTTGGTTTCAAATTGTATCTCTGAAAGTCTAAACAAAACATCCAGCGTAAATTTATTGTCGCCACTATCCAATACTTTTTGATATTCTGTTTTTGCCAAAGACAATTCCTTTTTGTTGTAATAAATAGAAGCCAAATAATAATGTGCATTTATCTTAAAAGCTCCATTAGGAAAATCTTTCAGATACTTACTCATTGCATTTTGTGCCTGGCTAGCATTTCCTCCTTTGAGAAACAAGCGTTCGGCTACTATAAAAGTAAGAGAATCTTCTTCACTGACTTCAAATTTAGCTGTTCCGCCCAAGCTATTTATATATTGAGCATAGGCAGGTATATCATTTAGTTCAACATACACAGATTTTAAATCCTGTATAGCCACCTTTGCCTCTTCACTATTTGGATATGTGTCAACTATTTTTTTGTACGCATTTAGGGATTTCTCGGGCTGATTTTCATTAAAATAAAGAAGCCCCAATTGGATTCCAGCCTTTCTGGCATTATCTGTTTGAGGGTAATCGTTTGCCAAAATCTCATACGTTTGAATGGCAGCAGCATCGTTTTCTAGCATCAAGTAAGCCTTTCCTTTTTCATACAAAGTTTCAGTAATATACCTAGAATCGGGATACGACTTAATAAGCTCATCCATAAGCTGAATTTTGCCCTTATAGTTTTTTTGTAGCCCCATCATAAAGCCTCTCTGATAGAGGGAATAATCGCCCATGGAAGGCTGCAACTTCTCGGCTTCCAGATAGGCTCTGTCGGCTTCAGTATAGCGACGCATAAAAAAGCTGCAATCGCCTTTTCTTGCATAGGCATCGGCATAGCGCACATCGTCTCTATTGGTTTCTGCATTTATGTAATTGGAAAAATTATTGGTAGCGGGCTCATATTCCTGTTGTTGAAAGTAGGAATAAGCCAAGCCATAATAAGCCGCAATATTTAAGTCCGTTTTTTTTGTAGACCTCTGCAAAAATAACTTGTAGTCACCTGCCGACGCCCCATATTTTGCCTGCCTATAATATGATTCTGCCCTCCAATATAAAGCATTATTTTTTTCTTGAGGAGCATAATTGCCAGCTTCAATGGCATAAGTCAAGTTTTTTATTGCCTCATCGAATTGGGCATTAGAAAAATAAACGGTTCCCAAATGAAAGAATATTTTTTGCCTTGCCTCATTGATTTTATTTCCCGGATTTTTAATCCTACTTATTGATTCCAGAGCGGTATCATAGTTTTTTGTTGTCATATAAACTTCTACCAAACAATCATTTATTTGGTCCAAATATTTTGACTTAGTATAGGTGTTGAGAAATTCTTCCAATACAATAACCGATTCTCCAAAGGGAGAGAGCGAGGTTTGATGCAATAAAACAGCATAGTTGTACATAGCATTTTCTCGTATCTGCGCATCAAAATTCATCCTTGAAGCGGCCTCAAAAGACCTCATGGCATTGTTTTTATCGCCCACATACAAATAGGATTGAGCCAAATACAATAGAGCGTTTTGCGTCAACTCATCATTGTCGCCAACTGCCTTTGCCATATTTGAGGCGGACTGCTCATAGTTTTTTAATTGAAAATAAGATCTTCCCAAGATGTAGTGATCAGCACGCGCTGTTGTTGCATCTTCTTGAATAGACCCATTTAGATACCGCGTACAATCTTCAAAATTACCGCCTTGGTAATAGGATATTCCAAGTATGCGCTTTATTTCAGTATTATGTGCACTATTTGGAAAATTACTCAAGAGAGACAGTCCCTCATTAATACTTTGCTCATATCTTCCTTGCACAAAGTGAATTTGAGTTAAGAAATAAGAAACCTCCAAACGAAATTCGGACTTATCTTTCAAGCTACTTAACAAGGGAATTGCTTTTGCATAATCCTTTTCTGTATAGTATATGTAAGCCAAATAAAAACTCGAAGCATCCTTGTATATCTTGCCATTTTCTCGAAGACCCATAAACAAAAGTTTGGCCTTATCCTTGTCTCCAGTTTTAAGATATGAGTATGCCATCCTATAAGTATAATCTTCTTGGTCTTGCAGAGGAAGCAAATTTATCTCCGATTTCTGAAGCCAATAGAGTGCCAAGGGAAAATCTTTGTCGGCAAAATGGGTAGAGGCTATCATAAAGCAAGCTTCTGCATAATTATTCGTTTCTGTATACTTGTCAAGATAGTCTTTTAACTGCATACCAACACCCTCTTTGCCCTGTCTAAAGGCGGCACTTAAGAGCAAAAATTCAGTCTCTTGCATGAGATTGGCATCTCGCACATTTTTTTTGAACTCCTGCAATTTGTCTATACATCCCGCATAGTTTTTATCTTGAAACATCGCTTTAGCTTCAAAAAACATACTCTCATCGGTTTTGTATACAATGGATCTTTGACCCTCAAGCATACTAAACGAGAGACAAAAGCATAAAAGCATAGTAATTTTTCTCATTCTGTCCGAAATTATTTAAAAAATAAGAATTTAGACAAAGTTAGCATTTTCATTCTAAATACAATGTCTCAGCAATTAAAATAAATAGAAAATTAAGCTTGCGCCTATATCCTGATTATTAACCACTCTTTAATATTACGATGACCAGAAGACAAAATAATCTACTTGTAGGCTTTTTTAAACACCAAAGCAGTGCGTGCAGGCAGATATAAGCGCAGCCAGCCTTTCTCTTCTTTTTCATAAAGAGGATCGGCGATAGCAGAGTATTCGAGGCCGACATTTACCCTATCGAAACCTCCAAAAGCAGGATCGTCGCTACTTAGTGCCAACTTATAATCAGCGAGTTCGCACAAGATACCATAGTCTGCAAACGATTGGTTGGGATTGAAATTGAATACAAATACAAGGTCTTCTCGCTGAAAGGCCAAAACCTGATCCTTATCATTTTCCCAGCGCTTGACAATATCGCTTGCTTGAAAGTTTTTTATTGATTTAATGAGCCTTATCATTTCCTTATCAAAACTATCTAAATAGCAATATTTCAAGTCCTTATTGTCTACCAAAGACCATTGACGTCGGGTATATTTATAGGACCAATTATTGTCTTTTCGAGGAAAATCTATCCATTCGGGATGTCCAAATTCATTTCCTATAAAATTTAGGTATCCTCCATTCATGCTACTTGCTGTTGCCAGGCGAATCATTTTGTGCAAGGCAATGCCTCTATCTACTGCCAAATTTAAGTCGCCCTTTGCCATGTGCCAGTACATCTGATCATCAATAAGCCAAAAGATAAGAGTTTTGTCGCCCACCAATGCCTGATCATGGCTTTCGGCATAGTTTATTGTTTTTTCGTCCTGTCTTCTGTTTGTTAGCTCCCACCAAATGGCCGTTGGCAGCCAATCTTGGTCTCGCTTTTCTTTCAAGGTTTTGATCCAAAAATCGGGGATGTTTAATGCCATCCTATAATCGAAACCAAAGCCTCCGTCTGCAAGGGAGCTCGCCAATCCAGGCATGCCGCTTACCTCTTCGGCAATAGAAATAGCATGCGGATTTACTTCATGAATGAGCTTATTTGCCAACATCAAATAATTGATGGCATCTACATCTTGGTATCCATTAAAATAATCCTCGTAGGCAGAGAAAGTTTCTTCCAAACCATGGCTATTATACAACATGGAAGTTACTCCATCAAAACGAAAGCCATCAAAATTAAATTCTTCTAACCAATATTTACAATTGGAGAGTAAAAAATGGAGTACAGGATTTTTCTCATAATCGAAGCACAAAGAATCCCAAGCAGGATGTAGTCTGCGGCTGCCTGTATGAAAATATTGATGATAAGAGCCATCAAATTGTCCTAGTCCTTCTATATCATTTTTAACGGCATGCGAATGAACTATATCCATAATAACAGATATACCACTAGAATGAGCCTCGTCGATAAGTGCTTTTAGCTCCTCGGGAGTTCCAAAGCGCGATGAGGGTGCAAAAAAGCTTGAAACATGGTATCCAAAAGATCCATAATAGGGATGTTCCTGAATTGCCATAATCTGAATGGCATTATAGCCGGATTTTATAATTCGGGGTAGCACATTTTCACGAAATTCATTGTAAGTTCCCACCTTTTCCTCTTCAGTTGCCATGCCAATATGGCATTCGTAGATCAGTAAGGGAGAAGTATCTGGAATAAAATCCTTTATTTTGAAGGAGTAGGCAGATGAGGGATCCCATACCTGAGCGGAAAAAATATGCGTCCTATCATCTTGAACCACCCTACGCGACCAAGCGGGAATGCGCTCTCCTCTTCCATTTTCCCAATGTATGTGCAACTTATAAAGCTGTCCATGGTGCAGGGCATCTAAGGGCAGGGTAATCTCCCAATTGCCATTGCCAGTAGGGTGCAAAGAAAAATTTTGTTTTTCATGCCAATTATTAAAATCGCCTACCAAATAAATCGCATTTGCATTGGGTGCCCATTCTCTAAAAACCCAAGAATCTGCTTGTTTGTGGAGACCAAAATACAAATGCCCAGAAGCAAACTCAGCCAAAGAAATTTTCCCATTTTGTGTTAGCAAATTTTCTTTTTGTTGGGCAGATACATATCGCCCTACAATGGCTTCTTGGAAAGGCAACAACCAAGGGTCATTCTTTAAAATATTAAGTGTTTCCATATTTTAAATGATAATTTTTATAAATTTTCTACCAATATTTTGATAACTATTTTTTTAATCACACCTTCTCCCACAGAAGGAGCATGTGCGTCGTGTGGAAAGAAAACAACAAATTCGCCCGCCTGGAGAGAAAAATAAGTCGAAGCTTTGTCAGCAAAAAACTGCAAGTCTTTTTCCTTATCTAAAATTTCTGCATCCTTGCATTCTGCCCTATCCTTCCATCCAAAGGATTCTACAGCATTCAGGGGTATTTGAATGTCTATATATTTGTTGTGTGCTTCTAATTTAGTATCACTCTTATTTTTAAGTTTCACCTCATTGATATTAACAATAATGGCATCGCCCAAAACATGGGTTTTGGATGGAGCTAAGTTAGCTAAATTTAAAGTTTTTAAATATTCAAAAGCCTTCTTAAAATAGGGATTAATACTGTAGTATAAATCGGCATTTTGTAGCGAATCAATGATCATGATTATAAATTCTTAAGTAATATTATGACAAAGATAAAATATTTGTAGAAATAACCCTACCTTTGTTGAGATAAAATATATTTCTTATATGAGTAAGGGACTTCGAAACTTAACTTTTTACATTTCTATGCTGCTTATTTTCGTACTCCTAATGTATGGAATTACGGAGCTAGGCAAGGGTTTTGAAACTAGCTTTGAAGTCCCCGCAAAAGTTGAAACAGAAAAAAATTATTTGCAGCAAGGCTTCTCAATGTTTATAAAAGTTTTGGATGAAAATTTGCACTCTCCGCTAGGGATCTTACTTTTGCAAGTTATAGCAATACTTTTTACAGCCCGTGTATTTGGATATATTTTCGTCAAACTGGGACAACCCTCAGTAATTGGAGAAATTGTGGCGGGTATTGTGCTGGGGCCTTCTGTATTGGCACATGTTTTTCCTGAAGTATCATCCTTCCTTTTTTCTCCCGAAAGCCTAGGCAATATAAATATATTGAGTCAGATAGGGCTCATTCTTTTCATGTTTGTAATAGGCATGGAATTGGATATAGAGGAAGTAAAAAAGAAACTCAAAGAAACCATTTTTATTAGTCATGCAAGCATGATTGTGCCTTTTATTTTGGGAATGCTTGCGGCCTATTTTACATATCCTTATTATGCCTCTCACACAAGTCCCTTTTTGTCGTACGCACTCTTCATAGGAGTTGCTATGAGCATTACAGCCTTTCCTGTATTGGCACGTATTATTCAGGAGAAAAATCTTTCCAAATCACATGTAGGCACCATTTCTTTGGCAAGTGCTGCCAATAACGATCTCACTGCCTGGTGTTTGCTGGCTGTGGTCATTGCCATTGCACAATCGGGAACTTTTATAGGCGCTATCTATGTGATTTTGTCTGCAATACTGTTTGTTGTATTCATGTTTTTTGTGATCAAACCATTTTTGAATACCATTGGTAATGTCTATTACAATGCCGAGGTAATCAACAAAAGCATAGTAGCATTTATGCTATTTATTTTGATGGTGTCGGCCTACATCACCGAAATAATTGGAGTTCATGCCCTCTTTGGTTCTTTTATAGCAGGCGTTGTGATGCCTTCTAACATAAAATTTAGAAAGATAATTACAGAAAAAGTTGAAGATGTGGCTCTCTGCCTTTTCTTACCATTATTTTTTGTTTCCACAGGACTAAAAACAGAGATAGGATTAATTAATACTCCTACAGAATGGCTTGTTTGCCTCATGTTTATTGTGGTGGCAGTGATTGGAAAAATAGGAGGGGCAAGCCTTTCTGCACGTTTTGTGGGTGAAAGCTGGAAGGACAGCTGGACAATAGGAGCTCTGATGAATACCAGAGGACTTATGGAGTTGATTGTGCTCACTATTGGCTATGAAATGGGTATTTTATCGCCGTCAATATTTGTGATGCTTGTATTGATGACCCTTGTTACAACCTTTATGACAGGCCCCTTAATGAATTTTATTGACTATTGCTATCGAAAAAAAACCAAATCTACAGACTCCCCTCACTCCAAGGAGAGTCATTTGTTTCGCCTGCTGCTATCTTTTGGAAGGGCAAATAGTGGAGGGATAATGCTGCACATGGCACATCAGGTGTTGAGCAAGGGCAGAGACTCTATGGATATTACAGCCCTTCACTTGACCGTAGGAGCGGAAATAAACCCCATACATACAGATAATTTTGAATCCATTAGTTTTGAACCCATTTTGGAAGAAGCCAAAAAACTAAATGTGCCGCTCAAAACCTTGTACCGGGTAAGCAACAATGCCAGCGAAGATATTGTGGGCATGGTCAATGAAGGAAATTTTGACTTCCTTCTTGTGGGTGCAGGCATTGCTCAATCAGACTTGCCTTCTCGCTCATGGTTTTATCCCGGCGATTTGTTGAAAGACAAAACCAAATCCTTTATCGAAGAGGCTAATTGTACCGTTGGCGTATTTATGAATAGAAATTTTGAAAAGGCCGATCATGTTCTCCTTGTCTTAGACAATGTAAGTGATACTTTCTTGATTCAATACGCAGAAAATTTGATGCAATCCAATAATGCAAAAATTTCTTTTATTGATATTGCGCAGGATATTAATCAA
The DNA here is from genome assembly GCA_003851245.1 of Bacteroidales bacterium. Lineage (GTDB taxonomy): Bacteria > Bacteroidota > Bacteroidia > Bacteroidales > Azobacteroidaceae > BHEP01. The sequence goes on from BHEP01000014.1 coordinate 48,332, forward strand.
AGTAAGGAGATATTAAAAGCCATCGCCCCGTTTTTGAGTAAGCATCCCTATTGTAATTTCATACAAGAAAAAAAATTGAGTGGGCATATTTTTCAAAATCATAATTTTATGCTTATCGCCTACAAAACATGGAATGAAATATCCGAAAGGAGCAAAGATGCTTTTCAGTATATACCGTCAACATTAATTGTAAATTGTAAAAAATGACGCTTTTATACCTATTTGTAAAAATAAATATAATTATATTTAATGCCAATAAATAAACCTGGGCAAATGACAAAAGAAGATATTTTTAAGATAGACGTAAAAAAAATATTACAAGATAAAGCACCGGAAAAAGCTAATAAAATTCCTGGCTTTGTAACAAGCATTCTTTCCAAGATATTATGTGTGAAAGGATTGAATGATTTTTTGACAAAAAATGGAGACGCGCAGGGTGTAGATATGATGGAGAATGCTGTAAAGTATTTTGACGTTAAATTAAAAATTCTAAACTCAGACAATATTCCCTCCACAGAAGAGCGTTTAATATTTGTTTCCAATCATCCCCTGGGAGGCTTGGATGGGATATGTCTTTCAATGTTTATTGGCAAACGTTTTAAGCATAAGATAAAATACCTGGTCAATGACTTATTGTTTTTTATAAAACCTCTTCAAAATATTTTCGTTCCCATCAACAAACACGGAGCACAAGCCAAGCAAGGAGCATTGGCTATCAATGAGGCCTTTTCTTCCGACAATCAGATTATTACTTTTCCAGCAGGGCTGTGTTCAAGAAAGATAAGTGGAAAAATTATTGACTCAGAATGGAAAAAAACATTCGTACTCAAGGCCATAGAATACAAGAGAAATGTAGTGCCAGTGCATTTTGAAGCAAGAAATTCCAACTTTTTTTACATGTTAGCCAATTTTAGAACCCGTATGGGCATTAAAATCAATATAGAAATGTTACTTTTGCCCTACGAAATGTTTAAGTCAAAAGGAAAGTTGTTAACAATTCAATTTGGGGAGCCTATTCCTTGGGAGTTTTTCGACAATTCCAAGACAGCCCAACAATGGGCAGATTGGACAAAAGAACTTGTCTATGATATGGGAAAACAACAATAAAACCCATTGAAGAAACAAGATAGAGATGGCATAATAGCCGACAGAGAAATAAGTAGCTTACAAATCAAAACTAAAACAAGAGTAGCAAAAGCATGCAAGATATTATTTCCAAAATAGCAAGAAAAGAACTGAAAGCTGAGCTTACAGAGGACAAGCTATTGCGAAAAACTAATAAGTCAGGCAATGAAATTTATATTTTCACTGCCCACAATGCGCCAAACTTAATGCGGGAAGTTGGAAGATTGAGGGAGATTGCTTTTAGATACTATGGAGGAGGAACGGGAAAAAGTCTTGATATTGACCAGTTCGATACCATGGAAAACTCCTACAAGCAACTTATAGTTTGGGATCCGGAGGAAGAAGAGGTGCTTGGAGGCTATCGCTTCTTGTGTGGCAAGGAAGTTGTTTTCGACGACAATAACCAAGCCTGCTTGGCCACTGCCGAACTTTTTCGTTTTTCCAGACGTTTCATAGAAAAATATTTGCCGCGAACGGTAGAATTGGGGCGCTCTTTCGTTTCTTTAGACTATCAGTCTTCAAAATTGGGCTCCAAAAGCCTCTATGTCTTAGATAATCTTTGGGATGGACTGGGGGCACTATCGGTAATAGACAATAGTTTACAGTATTATTTTGGAAAAATAACCATGTACAACACATACAATCGGGAAGCAAGAAACATGATTTTGTATTTTCTCAACAAATATTTTGCCGATAAAAAAAAGCTTATTACGCCCATCAATAGCTTGCAAACCAACACCGACTATGCCAAAATGAAAAGAATATTCTCTGCTTGGACTTACAAGGAGGACTATAAAACATTGAATGCCGAAGTACGAAAATTTGATATAAATATACCCCCATTGGTCAGTGCCTACATGAACCTTTCGCCCGAAATGATATCCTTTGGAACAGCCATCAATCCAGATTTTGGGGACGTAGAAGAAACAGGCATCCTCATTGACTTCAATAAAATATTTGAGGAAAAAAAACGTCGCCACATAGAATCCTTTCTCCAAGAAAATCACTCTACGAGTATTTTGCACAGAATTAAAATGGCCATAAGTAAAAATAACAAATAAAATAATACAGTGAAATAATACAGTAAAAACAATAAAATATCGTTTTATCATGAAAAAAATTATTATTACATTATTTCTGTGCCTGATAGTACTACAAAGTAAGGCTCAAGACAAATCTCTTTTTGAAAAGGAGATATTTTCCCATAAAGGTATGAGCCTACCCTACCGTATTTTATACCCCCAAAATTATGATCATACCAAGCAATATCCTTTGCTGCTCTTTCTACATGGAGCGGGAGAGCGAGGAAATGACAATGAATCGCAATTGATTCATGGCACCTCCTTTTTTATTGAAAATAATTACTACGAAGCTCAATTTCCAGCCATCGTGATAGCCCCTCAATGTCCGCAAGATACCTATTGGGCAAATATAGATAGGAAAACTCAAGATGGAAAAGCCCATTTTCAATTTACTTCGCCCAAGCAGGCAACACCTCCCTTGGAAGCAGTCATTGCGCTGACTAAGGAGTTTATAGCTTCTGGCAAAATAAATAAAAAACAGGTCTATGTGGGCGGTTTGTCAATGGGTGGAATGGGTACTCTGGAAATTCTTTGGCGCATGCCCAATACCTTTGCTGCGGCCTTTCCTGTTTGTGGGGGCGCAGACCTCAGCAAATTGTCAAGATATGCCAAAACAAACCTTGGCATGTGGCTTTTTCATGGCGATGTAGACGGAGTTGTTCCGGTAGAAAACTCTCGCCGAATATACCAAACATTAAAAGACCTAGGTGCCGATGTGAGGTATACTGAATACCCTGGGGTAGACCACAATAGCTGGGACTATACCTTCAAGGAATGCACACTAATGCCATGGCTCTTCGGACACAGAAAGTAGGGTTGATACTCTATCCATGGTAGATGAAAGCTGTTAGACGAGCCTTTTGCGAGGCTCGTTCTTTTATTTCAGTAAGGTAAAACCTACAAGCTAAATCTTTATATGGTTTGCATCTTGCAAAGTCAATAGATGCAATCTCGCTATTTGAACCATGAAAAAGTATCATAAAATCTAATCATAGTGGCAAAGTAGAATTAAGTAATTGATTTTAAGTAGTCAAGTAAGGATTCATCTCTGGTGAGATTAAGTTTTTTTCGCAGGCGGTAGCGCATAGTTTCTACCCCTCGCACCGATATATTCATCAAGGGGGCAATCTCTTTGGAGGGAAGTTCCATTTTTAAAAAGGCGCACATTTTTCTTTCATTGAGAGCAAGCTCAGGATGTTTTTGTTCCAATTTATGCATAAAATTATTGTGAAGGATGTCGAACTGCGCCTCAAATTGCTTCAACAAATCGTCCGACTGTATATTGGTTTCAATTTTTCGATTTACAAGCATGAGCTCTCCCTTTATTTTCACCTTGTCTTTGTTTAGTATTTCGCCAACAATTTTATTCAGCTCTTGTTTTATATCAGAAAGCATGTCATTTTTCCTTGAGAAGTTGAGCATTAAATTTGCCATTTCCTGAACTTTGAATTTTAGTTCGTGCTCCAATTTTTCATTTTCAAGTTCAAAAATCTGCTTTTCAAACACATCTTTTTGCTGGAGCTGCTCCCTCATTTTCTGCACAATTATTTTTTTCTTCTTCAAATACAAACGATACCTATCCCATCTGTAGATAAGAAAAATGAGAATAATAGCCACTGTGATGTAAAGCAAGTAGGCGTACCAAGTGCGATACCAAGGAGGAAGAATGAGGAAATTAATCGCTGCGTCGGCAGTTTCTCCGGAGCTAAACTCTGCCCTTAGCTCAAAGGTATAAGAGCCCTCACCCAAGGATGTGAAGCTTTTATAAGAATTGTTTGACGAACCAATCCACTGCTTATTGGGCAATAAGCGATACCAATACTCAATGGATTCCTTGTCAAAGTTGTGAGCCGCATACTCAATAAGTATGTTGTTGTATTTCCAAGGTATAATCAATTCCTGCGGGCTGCTGTTGAAAGAGCTGGAGAATACAAGAGAATCTAGCGTTTGATTGATAAAAAAGTTCTTTATAAATATCTTTTTACTCTCTGCCTGCGGAAGTATCTGCCTGACATTAAACTTCGAGAAACCCATCTCATTAGGAAAAATAATGGAAGAGTCGGGTAGAATACAAATGCCATCAATACGTTCCGAGAGATCGATATTTTGAATTTGCCTGGGTATTTTTAATAAAATATCGAATTGGTCACTTACCCAATTCCCTATCATTATCTGCTTGCTGGTAAGGCCAAAAAGGAGATCGTTTTTCGTGATTAATTGCAAAAAATAATTTCCCCCGGAAGAAGTGGACTGAGGTATTTGAACGTTTTTTAGGCGAAAAATATTTTTGGCATTATCAAAATAAAATACCCCTTTGGAACTTGGAAACAAAACCTGCCCTCCAATTTTTGTTACATGGATATTTTTGTTAGCATCGGGCAATTCCGAATGTCCTTCTTTTTTGCTGTAATATTTCCCCTCAATTATCTCAAAATTATCTTTATTTAATGCTATTCGCAGTATTCCCAATTGAGAATTACGCAAATATACAAGGGAATCACCTTCTACTTCAAAGTCTCTAAAAGACTCATTGCCCCATTTTATTTTTTTCACACATTTCCATAAAACCTTTTTGGAGGCTAAGTATTCTTTCTCAAGTATATACAATCCATCGTAAGCACCTACCCACATTTTTTGCTCGTTTGTATCGAAGGGAAGTATTTTCCAAGCATTTGCTAGGCCATTTATTTTGTGTAAGCCTTTCCCATCTACCACAAACAATCCCTTGTCATGACAGCAAAAAAGCTGTTCCCCAATTCTTGCCAAGGACCATACCTGCCCACTAGAACCAGCAATATACTCCATGTTTTGTGTTCCAGCATTCGTTTTTTCTGTCCTGTAAAGTCCCCTGTTTGTTGCCAGATATAGCCAACGGTCATGAATTTCGGCTCCGTAGCCGGCTCCTAAAAATTGAGTATTGGTATACAAACTCGTAAAAGGCGAATGGAGGTGAATGCAGTCGATGCCATTGTCGAGACCTGCCCATAGGCGACCACTTTGATCAAAATCCATGGAAAGCACCGTATTGTTTTGCAATCCATTCATTTCATTGATATAATCGACCTGGTGGCTCTCGGCATTGAGAAGTACAATGCCACCTCTGACTGTGCCTACAGCCAATATATTTTCGTATTGGCTGATGGTAAAAATTTCGTTTCTCAGCAAAAAGTCGCCCGTATATGTTTCAAAAGGTTCAATTATATTTCCATCGAAGAAAAATATCCCATGCGAAGCTGTGGCAATTAAAATTCCGCCCTTGAATTTTGATATGGCTCTTATCTTTTTGTTTAAAAGAATTTCATTTCCTGGAATTGGCATAAACTCCTGCCCAAGGAGTCTGCAAACACCTTTCTCTGTTCCAATATATATCAAATCATCTATCAATGCCGAACAATCAATTTTATAGCGACTTTCGATTTTCTTAAAAGCTATATTTGACTTATCTTCAAACTGCTTTAAAATAATTTTGTCGCCTTGGTAGTACAGGGTATTATCTAGCTCGTATATCTTCCAAATATTGCCACACGAGACCTTATCTTCTGACAAGGAATCCGACAAAGAATCCGACAAGGAGGTGTAAGCAATCATTCCTTTTTTGTCTGCTTCAAAGTAACCAAACTCATTAATCCCTCCCACATAAATTCGCCTTTGAGTGAGAGATACATGCAAGGAGCGGGCATCCATATCGTTTACTAGGGGCATCAATTTCCATTGGGAGCCATCAAATTGCAATAAGCCATTGCTATTGGCGCAGAAAATATATTGGTCTTTGTATGTCGATATTTGCCAAGTTTGCGAGCCAGCTCCATACTCTTTCTTCTCATAGTTATTGATAAAAAAATTCCAATCCGCTTGCAAATGAGGCGAAAATGTAAAAAATAAGAAAATAACTAAAACCGCATATCTCATAAGGTATATTTAATAAGGCAAAGGTAATATATATTGGCCTAGATCACTCCAATTTCGCGGAACTAATGCCCACCGGGCATCATTCTTTGTCATAAATCTATTCTAGGGGTTCACACCCCTAGGTTTGTTTTTCATTTTAAAGATACACATTAGTTCATTAGAATTGAAATACGAGAACATTTACCATTTTTTTTGATAATTTTACTTATCTTCGTAGTTCAAAATAAATCAATTACAATTAACTAAAAAGAAACATGAAGAAGCTCTTTTTTGCAGTTTTTATCTGCACTGTATCTTGTTTTTGCTCCTCCTGTAGTGAAACTCAAGTTGTTCAAAAACCCTACAATGATGGTATAAACATCATTCCCGCTCCCTTAAGCCTTGTTCAGAATGAGGGAAGCTTTCACTTAGACAAGTCAAGCTCGTTTTTTGCATCAACACCTGAGGCAAAAACTCTTGCAGATTTTTTTGCCCACAAGATAAAGCTTTCCACAGGCTATCAGTTGGCTATCAGTGAAAAAGAATCTGACAATGCAATCACTCTCCTGATTGACAACACATTAGACGGCAATCAGGAGGCTTATACCTTAGATGTTTCTAGTGGCAAAGTGCTTGTAAAAGCAAAAACGGCTCAGGGCTTATTTTATGGTATGCAAACTTTTATGCAATTGCTACCTGCAGAAATCGAAAGCCCTTCTGTAGTCAAAGACATCGCCTGGATTGCCCCTGCTGTATCCATCAAAGACGAACCGCGATTTGCTTACAGAGGTATTATGCTTGATCCTTGCCGCCATTTTATTCCTGTAGAAAATATAAAAAAGCAGCTGGATGTGCTGGCTCTGTTCAAAATCAACCGCATGCACTGGCATTTGACGGAAGACCAAGGCTGGCGTATTGAAATTAAAAAATATCCCAAATTGACAGAGATAGGCTCCAAACGTATCGAAGGAGAGGGAAATGAGTACGGAGGATTTTATACACAAGAGGAAATAAAGGAGGTAGTGAAGTATGCTGCCGATCGTTTTATTACGGTAATACCCGAAATTGAATTGCCAGGGCATGAGTTGGCAGCCATTGCTGCATACCCTGAACTTTCTTGTAAGGGCGATTCTATTACGCCACGCATAGTGTGGGGTGTGGAAGATGTGGTCTTATGTGCTGGAAAAGAAGAGACTTTTGAGTTCTTGGAAGATATTATTACCGAAGTCATTGCATTATTTCCTGGCGAATATTTTCATATAGGAGGCGACGAATGCCCTAAATCAAGCTGGAAAAGCTGTCCCCTTTGCCAAAAACGCATCAAAGACGAGGGCTTGAAAGCCGAAGCCGGACATTCGGCAGAAGAGCGTTTGCAAAGCTACTTTGTGCAACGTATAGAGAAGGTATTGACCAAACATGGCAAAAAAATGATTGGTTGGGACGAGATATTAGAAGGTGGTCTCGCTCCTTCTGCAACAGTGATGTCGTGGAGGGGTGAAGCTGGCGGCATAGCTGCGGCAATCATGAATCACAATGTGATAATGACTCCTGGAGCAAATGGCATGTACCTAGATCATTATCAGGGCGACCCAAAAATCGAACCCGTAGCGATTGGTGGATATACATTGCTCGAAAAAACATATAGCTACAACCCCATACCCGACACATTGCTACAATTGGGCAAAAGTCATTATGTGCAGGGAGTGCAAGGCAATATATGGTCGGAGTATATGTACACTACCGACTTGATGGAATACCGCATTTACCCAAGAATTATTGCCCTCGCGGAAATCGCCTGGACACAAATGCCGCAAAAAAACTACCAGGATTTTGAACGTCGACTGAACAATGCCTTGGTGAGACTCGATGAACACAATATCAACTACCACATACCACAGCCCGAACAGCCAAATGGCTCCTGCGACTTTGTGGCCTTTACCGACAAGGCAAGTTTGGAATTTAAGACCACGAGACCCATCAAAATGGTTTATACCATAGATGGTACTGAACCTAGGGCTGAATCAACACCATATACAGAGCCTATAGAATTTGCAGAATCGGGTATGCTAAAAATTCGATCCCTACTTATTTCTGGGAAAATGAGCAAAACACGAAATATAAGCATTGAAAAACAAACCTTGGCACCTGCAAAAGAACTCGCAGAAACTAAAGCGGGACTAAAACTAGAGCTTGCCCACGGATATTTTCTTGAAACATCCAAATTTGCTGATGTGCAACAATGGGAACCCTCAACTATTAAGAATCTTAGAGAGATTACCCGCATGGAGAAATCGGACGAATCAATGAGGGGAGTAAAACAATATGCGGCCATTGCTTCTGGATATCTTGATATACCCGAAGACGCGGTATATTATATATCTTCCGACAACGAAGAAGTTTGGATGGATGGAAAACTTCTAATCAGCAACAAGGGTGAAACAAAACGCTTTTCTCGCAATGACAGATCCATAGCATTGGCGAAGGGCTTGCATGAGTTCAAGGTAGTTTTCTTAGGTCATATTATTGGCGGATGGCCTTCCAATTGGAACAATGGCAGTGTATCTCTTCGCAAGGCTGGTGATGAGAAATTTACGCCTATTGGACCCGATATGTTGTTTCATTGACGGGACTTCTATAAACCCAATTTTCAGAAGCCCTCATAATATAAAAGTTATTTAAAAAACGGAAGCTATTTTATCTGCCAAGCAGATAAAATAGCTTCCGTTTTTTAATAAATACAAGGCTCAAAAAAGCCTTTGTAGGGCTCAAGCTATGATACAAAGGGATGATAAAAGAAGTATAATAT
>BHEP01000015.1 GCA_003851245.1 Bacteroidales bacterium
GATTAATATAGTCATATGTTGTATATTTATGTTAAATAGAATTTTATTTTCAATGCAATTCTATTTCTTTTGTAAGCAATTGTTAATAATGAATATCTGAGACTCTAATGGTACTCCTAATTCGGATACTAGTTTCATGAGAAGTTATTATATTTACGGATTAAAAAATGTTGTACTTTTGTAAAGTGGTTCTAAAAAAATAAAAAAACCATGAAACTAATGGGAAAGAAGTCTTAAGCGAGGGGACTACGTATAAGACGCCAAAGACAAAGTGTAAAAAAATATAAAGAATATAAACAATTAACAAGTAAAAAAATAATGAGAAAATTTATCACTCTTGCGGTTTTCATAACTGCCTTTAGCTGCAATTTACTGTCACAAGTTAAAATTGGGTCAATAAATCCGCCCCACGAAGATGCTGTTTTGGAGTTGAAGAGTGCCACTAAAGGGCTTCTGCTTCCTCGATTGATGCTAGTTTCTACAAGTAGTGCCGCCCCTTTAGGAGCTCACGTTGCAGGAATGACGGTATACAATACCGCTACCAGCAGTAGTGGCGACACCTATGTTTCGCCAGGATTTTATTACAATGATGGATTCAAATGGGATCGTTTGCACCTTGGCTACACTAACTGGTTTTATATGCCTACCATAGCATTCAACACAACTTCAAGCGCATTAGGTCAGACTAAAGATCTGTACCAAGCCTATTATGAGCAATTCTCGGGGGCTTCAAACTTTGTGAAAAGCACGGGTGCACCAAACAAGGTACCCTATATTCCAGCAGCCACCGATCTATATTACTACATCACCGACTATGATACCAATGTGTTTAGTAATATCAGTATTGATCAAAATGGCATGATGACTTACGATGTGGTCGCTTCGGCTACAGACCTATCGTATATCAACATTGTATTTGTATTGAAATAAATTTTAGAAGATAAATATTAACACCAAGAACAGTTGCGTACAGTGCTTTTATCAGACCCAATGTGGGCGTAGCTGTTCAACAAAGGCAATACCACAATGCAGCAGAAGGCCCTGCATTGGTAATTTTTTTTTTGAGATATTCAGGAGATCATTGTATTCTCTGCCCCTGCAGGTTCTTATATTAGTCCACTAGATTTGGCGAAGGTGAATTCTTATTTGGCAATCAAGTATGGTTTGCAATTAGAAAACCAGCAGCCCGATTATCTTGATACAAATGGAGACTCAATTTGGATAGGCGGCAACAATGTGGCTTATCAAAAATATATATAGAGTTATCCTTATAGATACTTAATATTTATTTCACTTACCTTTGCATTCAAATATAACAACTATATATTTATGGAAAGCTTTGTAGGACAAGGTATTATCAAATATTTTGACTGCTTTAAGACCGATTTTGACTGCCTGAAATATTTGGCAGATTACAAGTGGTCAAAGACTTATTCTTGTATAAAATGTGGTCATTCTAAATGCACAATTAGGAAAAAGAATCTTGCTCGCGATTGTAATCGTTGTCATCATATTGAGAGTCCTACAGCCAATACGATGTTTCATAAGGTAAAATTTGGCATACTAAAGGCTTTTGAAACCCATGATTATAAGACCACTTTGCGCTTAAACTAGGCGCTGAATTTTCTTCCTATTGTCATAATAAAATTTTCAAACGTAAATGTACGATTACTATCTTACATGAGCTGTCTAGTTATTGGGGAGTATTATACAAAAAAAAATCTCTCTAAATATATAATTTAGAGAGATTTGTATTAAAATGTGATCCGACCAGGATTCGAACCTGGGACCCTCAGCTTAGAAGGCTGATGCTCTATCCAGCTGAGCTACCGGACCATTTATTTAATTTCGTCTGCAAAGGTAGTCATATTTTATTGTAAAACAAGACTTGAGGGAAAAATATTTTGTAATGGCTTAGGTTTCGACTTTATTTGCCGCTGAATTCAATCTGCTTACCCCTATAGCTTACGTATCCAGCGGTATATAGTTTCGTGAGAGATCATCGCAATAGCGTTCAACTTACTTCTTATTGTACTCTTCTTATTGTACTTTTCTTATTGTACTTTTGTGTACTCCATAGCCGTAGCTATATCTTTTTAACTCATATTTATTTGCAACATCGTATAAATTATATATCTTTGCTCTAGGGTTAAATGTTTACTCATCTCTAAATTATTTTTTTTAACGGACAATGGAGGCAATAAGCTATAATTTGCATTTGCAAGTTGAACTCAAGTTATAATAAGTACGTCAATACAGTGGAATGCTGAGAATATAAAGACATTCATAGAACAGGCAAAACGAGAAAATTACAGCATAGAAGTAGAATAAACACATGCGCAAAAGATAAAAAGCATATGCCTATGCGGACGAAACGTGACATGGACTGCCCTATACGCCTGTCTGCGTGAAATGGCAGAATGGCAACTGAAACGGCTCAATGCCATGGATGCGGAAAAAGAATTTCGTAAATTGGAAGCTAAAAAACGATAAATTAATTAATTCAACCATTTGAAATACAATAAAATAAATGAAGAAAGTCCTTTCCTTGCTGTTTTTGTTCTTTTTTGTGATAAATGCTGATGCTAATTTTAGTATAAAAATCAAAGTAGTCGATGAATCAACAAAAGAAGCCATTGATTTCGCCGATGTATTCCTATTTGAAAATGATAAGCTTATACAGCATAAGTTGTTAGATGCTGGCAATCTTGTTTTTCATGGAGTCTCCAAGGGCGTTTATACCCTGCGTATTCAGCTCATTGGCTTTGATATTTATACCCACAATAATATTGTTGTGGATACGAAAGACCTTGATTTAGGGCTGTTTGGCTTAAAGCAATTGGAACATGGATTGGCAGCAGTAGAGGTTGTGGCAAATAAAAAACAAGTGGTGTATAAGCTAGACAAACGCATCATCGATGCCGGCGCAAGTCTTCTGACGGGAACAGCTGTGGATATTCTCGAAAACACACCCTCCATACGTGTTGATGCCGAAGGTGGACTGAGTTTCAGAGGGAGCTCTGGATTTAAGGTATATATCGATGGCAAGCCTAGTATTTTTGGTGGAAGTCAGGCTTTGGAGCAAATTCCATCCAGTCAAATTGATAATATAGAAATAATAACGACCCCATCGGCTAGATACGATACTGATGGAGACGTGGGCATCATAAATATTGTGACAAAAAAAAATGTCAGCAAGGGTATCAACGGACTTTTTAATATCAATGGCAGTAGCTTTGGAAGCCGAGGAATTGATTTCTTGATCAGCCATGAAAAAGGCGACAAGCAGTGGTATATTGGAGGAAATGCCTCTCAATTGTCTAGGAAAAGTCATTTTGAACAGCTCAAAACAACAATCATCAACGATACTTCTACTACTTCCAATGCCCAGGGGAAGAGGGAAAGTATCAATTATGCCTATTCCTTCAAAACGGGTTTGCGAATGAAAAAAGCAAAAAATTTCTACGAGTTTGAGGCTGAAGTAGGCTATCAAGGGCGCAAAAGAGATGGCGATTTGGCGTACGAGGAGTCGCGAAGTAGCCAGGGAAATTTATTTGATCATGGAGTTTTTACTAGTAGAGATAAGTACGATTTGCATGAAACCTATGGGCAGATTACCAATGGATACAAGCATCAATTTGATGAACACGGACACTTCTTAAGTGCCAATGCCTATGTTAAATATGGAGGAAATGCCTTAGAGTATTTCAAGAGTGACCTCTTTGATGCCGACAACAAGCGCCACCAGGGTCATCAGGCATGGGAAGCGGAGTATAGGTGGACGGTGAGAGCCAATATAGACTATGTTTTGCCATACAGAGAGGGAGGGAAGTTTGAAACGGGCTATCAATATTTTTCATACCTAGAGGATGGCGATTATAAGATGGAATACTGGGATCCTTCCTCACAATCATTTTATTGGAGGGATGATATTTACAACACTTTTTATTTTCAGAGAGGCATAAATTCTGTTTATACCGTTTTTACCGAAGGATATAAGGCCCTTGATTTCCAACTGGGTTTGCGCGGCGAGCATACACATCAGGTTTTGAGAAGTTCTAAAACTTGGGCAAATAGGGTGAAAAATCGTTTTGAGATATTTCCTTCAGCCCATGTGGGATTGTCTCTTGGCGATCAGAGCAAATTTATTGCCGCATTTAGTAGGCGCACTACGCGTCCCGAATTATTTTTTATGGAGCCCTATATCACTTTTAGAGATTATTATTCCGCCGAAATAGGCAATCCCGATATCAGGCCGGAGTATATCAATTCTTTTGAGCTCCTGTACAAAACCAATATAAGAGAGAATACCTATTCCGCCAGCCTGTTTCATAGAAGCCGAAAGGATAAGATAGAGCGCTTGCGCGTGCCTTACGAGGCAGGAATTACCCTCGATTCAATGGCAAATGTGGGAAGGGATTATTCTACAGGAGTGGAGATTTCCGCAAGTCTGAAAATGGCAAGATTCTGGAATATGAATATCAATGGAAGTGTGTATCATTATAAATTGAAGAACGACTTTAATATTGGTGGCAAAAACGAGAATAGCTCGAACTACGACTTGTCGTGGGCAAATTATTTTGACTTAAATAAAAAAAGCCGCCTGCAGTTGGATGGCAATTTTGTAGGGCCCTCGGTGACAACTCAAGGCAAGACGAATGCTTTTTATTATTTTAATTTGGCTTGGAGGCAACAGCTTATACAAAGAAAACTTCAGGCCACACTTTCTTTTAGGAATGTGTTTGGAACAGCGCGTTATGTGAGTAAGATAAATACCTCAAATCTTATTTCAGAAACTAGGATTAAGCCCCAGACTCCCTTGATAAGTCTTTCTCTGTCTTATACCTTCAATAATTTTAATTCAAGAAATGCACAGCAGAAGGAGTCGAACGATATTTTTGAAGGCACAAATCATTGATTACTTTGGTTTGGAAAGGTTCTAAAAGGGGTATCCTACGGCAAAGTGCCAGGCAAAGTTCTCTCCAAAATTGGGCTTTATGATGGCCCATCTATCTCTTCCTGTTTTTTCAGGGTTAAAAGCTTTCCATCCAGTGTCGAATCTTATTAAGAAAAAATCGAAGTCGAAGCGCAGCCCTAATCCATATCCTATGGCTATCTGGGTATAAAACTTCTTTAGATCAAAAATCCCATCTTCCTGTTGCTCGTAGTTGCGGATAGTCCATATATTGCCTGCATCCACAAAGCTTGCAGCCTCAAGTTTCCAGAACAGGTGACTGCGGTATTCTATATTTAGATCAAGCTTGATGTCGCCCGAGTGGTCATAAATACTGCTGGTAGTGTTGGGATAGGCTCCAGGACCGAGGCTTCTTACCTTCCATGCCCGCACACTGTTGGCACCCCCCGAATAATATCGTTTTTCAAAAGGCAGGGCCTTAGAATTGCCATAAGGGATACCCACGCCGCCACCAATTCGCCAAGCCACAGAATTTTGCTTGTCTATAAATACTGTTTTGGCATACTCCAAATCGGCTTTCACATATTGGGCATAGTATACATTAAATAATTCGTACGAACCCTTGTCATCTTTTTTTGCATTTGCAAGGGAGGATAGTCCATACAAGAGGTTTCCTGCAGAGCCCAAGGACAGTCTCAGGGTGTGGGCATCTCGTCTTTTTTGTGTGGGGTTGAAAGTGGAGTATGAGTAGTTGTAGCTAGCACCTGCAATAAATAAGTCGGTAAAACTGAAGAGCCTAGCATTTAGAGGGAGGCTATCTCTGAATGCGGGGTCAATGGAAGGTATTTTCACATAATTTAGGTCCAGCAAATTGAACTGATGCCTAGAGGATCTTTGGCCCCTTCCTTGCCACAAATATCTGAGACTTCCCGAAAATAGTATCCTATCAAATTCGGGCCTTGTCTGGAAATTGGAGCTCATTGCAAATTCCGTGGAAGCTCTGATTGTTTTTTTGAAACTGCTGGATAGAAAAGGCATCATAAACTTAGGGAATCTAAGGGCCGTTTCGGCACCCACTTCTAAGTAGTTGTTGTCGCTACTAGAAATAGCTTCGTAGGCACCTCTGAGTTTGATATTGAAATTTTCTGAGCCTTTAAATATGCTTTTGTGATTGTAGTCTATAGAGGAGGCGAAGCCCAGATCGCCAGAAGAATTTGTGCCTTCCAGAGCAAAGGTAGTAGACTGTCTCTTGGCTTGCATGGTAAGGAGGTAGGTGTTGAGAAATGAGCTATCGTTTCTTTCAAACTCCTCAAAACGTATGCTCACATTTTCCAAAGCCATAAGCGAGGAATAGGCGGCGTAGGTCAATTCCTCTCGTATCTGTGCGTATGGCCTGCCTGGACTAAGAAAATTGTTGTCTATCAAAGCTTTAGGTCTAATAGCTGGCGATTTGTCTTTGAAATAGATCTGGTATTCTCCGAGTATCAAGCTGTCTTTGGCTACATAGTCGGCAATTGTATTGTATTCCAAAGGATTGTAGTTGAGGTATATAAATGTTTTATTGAGAAAGTATTTTTTGTGGGGGATTTCCGCAAACATACCATTGGGAAGTATTGCTGGATAAAGGTGGAGCTTGAGCTTTAGATCCACTGCATGATTAGACATTATTGTGTCAGCGTCGTAGCTAATATAATCTTTGTTGAAGGCATAGTAGCCGCGATTTCTTAGGTAGGCTGTAATTCTATCCCTTTCCAAATTTAGCACCTTTCTGTTGAAATGCATTCCTTCATGTATCAGTGATGTCTGTGCAGAAGCCGATTCATTGGGGATCCTTAATTTGGGGTTCCGCTTTTGAAAAAGGGTGTTTTTTATTAGAGAATCTTGGCTCTCAAATTCAAAATTTCTCACCAAATGGGGATCCTTTGTTTGTATCTTATAGCTAACTTCTACTTTCTTTTTTTTTGCAACTATGCTCGTAGTAACCTCTGTATCTATATATCCCTTGTAGACGAAGAGTTTTTTTAGTTCTTTGGCAGATCGTTCTATCATTGTGGAATCAAATATTACAGGGGGCTGCCCTGTTTTTCTTAGTTGTTTATTTATCCATTTGCTAGAATCTCTGCCCGAAAGGTTGTAAATTTGAAGTTGGGTTTTGTTGATTCCAAACATTTTATAGTTTGGAACTTGCTTTATGTAGGGTCGCAACTCCGCAGTTCCAAATTCTTTGCTATCGGATTTGATATTAACCTTATCTAATAGATATTCGCCTTCAGGCACATATCTGGTAGTGTTGCAAGCATAAAATGCTAGTAAATAGAGTGTGAGCAGAAGATATTTAGAGATAATTTTTGTCATATAAGATGCCTCTCTTTATTTTAGCCCTTTGGGGCTTCATTTTTTTTGTACAAAGATAGGGCAATTTACAAAATAGTTTCTTAGTTTTGCTCAACAAAATATATATTCGATGTTAAGTCACAGTAAAATAAAGTTTGTACGCTCTATGGAGCAAAAAAAATACCGAGTATCCTCGTCCTGTTTTTTGGCCGAAGGCAACAAGTTGGTGTCGGACTTGCTCCCTTTTTTTGATTGCGAATTGCTCTTGGCAGAGTCTTCTTGGCTGGCACAGCAGGGCGATGTGAGGGTAGCGAATTTGGAGATTGTCGACAATCAAGATATTCGTAAGGCTAGTTTATTGAAAAACCCTCAGGAGGTGATTGCTGTTTTTCGCCAAGCGCAGCATGTGCTTTCGCCCGAGGGTTTAATGAACTCCTTGAGTTTGGTTTTGGATGGCCTCCAAGACCCCGGCAATTTGGGCACCATCATTCGCCTTGCCGACTGGTTTGGTATTGCCGACATAATTTGTTCGGAATCGACGGTAGATGTTTACAATCCCAAGGTGGTGCAGGCTAGCATGGGAGCTTTGGCGAGGGTGAGGGTGCATTATGTCGATTTGCTGGATTTCTTACCTCAATTCAAGACTATCGTACCCATTTACGGAACTTTCTTGGAAGGGGGAACTGATATTTATGCCAGCCAGCTGGCTGCCAAAGGAATGATTGTTATGGGCAATGAGGGCAATGGAATAAGCGAGGAGGTTGCAGCCTACATAGATCATAGGCTGTATATACCCACATTTCCGCAGGGAGCTTCCAGCTCAGAGTCGCTGAATGTGGCAATGGCAACTGCCATCACCTGTGCGGAGTTTCGCCGCCAAGAGGTCTATGCCACACAGGGAGTATAGGACTATGCGATTGGAAGATTCTGCTCCTGCCAATTTTAATAGCTTAAGGAGTTCAAAAACAGATTTTTCGGGCTGTATTTTTTCTAGGTACAGCAGTTCTTTCAGCAGCTCCAATTCGCCCAATACCTCAGCATGAGGGAGGGCGAATAAGATGCCATTGAAGAATTTTGCATGAGCAATTTCTTTTTCTAAGGGCTCTAATTTTTCTATTATGCCCTCGTCAGAAATTTTTATGTAGTGCTGTTTGTAGGGATTTCCCTGGTCAAATACTATGTAGTGAGCAGCAGCAATCATTATCTTTGTTGTTACTTGTGCATTACCACCAGTCTAAATTCTTGACTAGGAGGTTTCATTTGGGTAACGAAGTCATTGAAATGCACAGTAAAGGCAATTTCTCCAGGATTATAATTAAAAGAATACCTTTCGGTCCATAAACTTACGCCATTGGTATCATAAAAATTGAATGGAAGAGGCGTTTGTATTTCTACCTTTCCATCCATTTGGTATAAGTATGCCACAAGCATCCCTCCTTCGTAAATGTTTTGAGTAATATTGCGCTCTTTAAACAAGTATTCGTAATACGAGTCTACGCCATTGACCTCGCCAACCAATTGCCAATCGCGGGCATTAATTTTATAGTTTTTTGTAAAGAGGACGACCTGCTCTCTCTCGGGATTATTATCATAAATTTCTTCTGTGCATGAAAATGCCACAATGGAAAATAAAAATAGAAGGAGGCTGTTTCTCATAGCGATATATTTTTTGAAATTATTAATTATCAATTATCAATTATTTAATTTTATCTCCTATCTTTGAGAGGAATAAACTTTTTGGTGCTAGCCACATTTTTATAAGCAGGCCTTATGATGCGCTTGCTCTCAAAATTTAGCTCTTCTATGCGGTGTGCAGCCCATCCAACCATACGAGACATGGCAAATAGGGGGGTGTATACCTCCTTAGGAAGTCCTATCATTTCGTAAACAAATCCAGAATAGAAGTCTACATTGGCACATACCTGTTTATTGACCTTTGTTCCTTTGAATATCATAAATGCCTCTACAGCCTTGGCTTCTAAGAGTTCAAGAAAATCAAATTCTTCGACCTTGTTTTTTTCGACCGCCAGCTCTCTTGCCAACTCCTTGAGCAATATAGCTCTAGGGTCAGAAATAGTATATACAGCATGCCCAATGCCATAGATAAGTCCTGTTTTGTTATGTACCTCCTTGTTAAGGATTTTTTGCATGTAGGCGGCTATCTCTTCCTCATTTTTCCAATCTTTGATAGTTTCTTTGAGGTGATTGAACTGATCCATTACCTTTAGGTTGGCTCCCCCATGCAAGGGGCCTTTTAGTGATCCAATGCCTGCGGCTATTGAAGAGTAAGTATCTGTTCCAGAGGAACTGGTGACCCTCACGGTAAAGGTAGAGTTGTTGCCACCTCCATGTTCGGCATGCAATATCATAGACAAGTCCAATATGCGCACATCAAGTTCTGAATAATTGTTGGGTCCCTTGAGCATGAATAAAAAATTATCGGCTATAGATACATTTTCTTTGGGGTGTCTGATATGCAGTGATCGTGATAAATTGCTGTGCCTTAGCATGCTATAGGCATAGGCAATGATTGTGGGGCATTTTGCAATGAGGTCTATAGATTGTCTTATAAGGTTGTCGCGAGAATTGTCGTCGGGTTTGTCGTCGAAGGTATACATTTCAAGTACCGAGCGCGACAATATGTTCATTATGTCATTTCCCTCCAGATCGAGGATATTCATTTTCACTTTCTGCTCCAAGGGCATGGCATTGCACAGCATATTTGAAAAAGTTTCCAAGTCTTCCTTGTCAGGAAGTTTTCCCGAGAGTATTAGGAATATCGTTTCTTCAAAACCCAATCTATTTTCTTTGTGAAGTCCGTGCACAAGGTCTTCTACATCAATGCCTCTGTATACAAGTTTTCCAGGTATGGCTTTTAGTCCACCTTCTGTTTGTCTTTCATATCCTACTACATCTCCAATTTTGGTGAGTCCTACCAATACGCCCGAATGGTCTTTGTTGCGCAGACCTCTTTTGACACTATACTGAGTGAACAAATCGTTGTCAATATGACTTGTTGTCTTAATTGATTCCGACAACTTAAAAATCATTCTTTCTTTATTTTTATCCATAGTGTTTGTTTGTTTTTATAATCGCCTATCTATCAGCACCTATATTTCAATAAGTAGTAGCGGAGGCATTTTTATTATGTATTGTAATTTGTTATTTTGTGGCACAGCAAATTTGCAAACTCTTCAGTAGAGCATGCTAGGGCATTTTCCATCAAATTTGCCAAATCCACTGTGGCCTTTTTTTCGAGGAATGCCCATTCCATGGCTTTCTCTATCATTCTTGCCGCCTCCTGCCATTGCATATGATCGAGCATCATACATGCCGAGAGAAGGAGGGATGAGGGGTTAGCAATATTTTTCCCTGCAATGTCGGGAGCCGTTCCGTGAGTAGCTTCAAATATTGCATGTCCTGTTTGGTAGTTTATATTTGCTCCGGGAGCAATGCCAATGCCACCAACCATTGCCGCCAATTGGTCGGATATGTAGTCGCCATTTAGATTGAGGGTAGCAATTACCGAGTAGTCTTGAGGTTTGAGCAGGGTGTTTTGCAAGAAGGCATCGGCAATAACATCTTTGATGATGAGTTTCCCTGATTTTATAGCATCACCAAACTCTCTTTCGGCAAGTTCGTAGGCCCAAGTTTTGAAGCCCCCTTCCGTAAATTTCATGATATTTCCCTTGTGAACAATGGTCACCGAGGGGCAATTGTTTGCCAGAGCATATTCTATGGCGGCTCTTACGAGTCGTTCCGTTCCTTCTTTAGAAACTGGTTTGATGCCAAAAGAGGAGGTTTCGGGGAAGCGTATTTTTTTGACACCCATCTCTTCTTGCAAAAATTTGAGAAGCTTTTTTGCCTCATCTGTTCCTTGCATCCACTCTATGCCCGCATAAATATCCTCAGTATTTTCCCTGAAGATACACATGTTTACTTTCTCTGGAGTTTTGATGGGGGATACAACTCCCTTGAACCAACGTACTGGACGCAGGCATACATATAGATCGAGCTCCTGCCGTAGAGCTACATTGAGGGATCTTATGCCACCTCCAATGGGAGTTGTAAGAGGTCCTTTGATGCCAATTTTGTGCTCCCTGAAGGCATTCATTGTTTCTCGGGGCATCCAGGAGCCGTTTGTATTGAAAGATTTCTCTCCAGCGAGAACTTCCACCCACTGAATTTTACGCTCTCCCTTGTATGCTTTTTCTACTGCGCAATCGATTACTTTTTGGGCATTGGGCCAAATATCTTTTCCTATACCATCGCCTTCAATAAAAGGTATGGTTGGCTTGTTTTTTATATCGTTTGTCATTTTAATGGATTGAAGTTTTTAATTGTCAATAATTTTCAAGGCACTTCCTGCTTTGAACCATTTTATTTGCATCTCGTTGTAGGTATGTGCCACATCAAAAGATTCGCTACTTCCATCTATATGCTCTATAATCACTCTTAAGTTTTTGTTGGGCTTAAAGTCAGTAAGTCCAGTAATGCTTATTTTATCTTGCTCTTGTATTTTGGAATAGTCCTCTTTGGCTATAAATGTAAGAGCCAGCATGCCCTGTTTTTTTAGATTGGTCTCGTGAATGCGGGCAAAAGATTTTACTATAATGGCACGTACGTTTAGGAATCGAGGCTCCATAGCGGCATGTTCTCTTGAAGAGCCTTCGCCATAATTCTCTTCGGCAATAACAATTGATCCTATGCCTTGGGCTTTGAGGGCTCTGGCATATTGTGGAACTTCCATGTAGTTGCCAGTTTGCGCATTGAGTACAGTATTTGTTTTGTCGTTGAATGCGTTGATAGCACCTATAAGCATGTTGTTTGAAATATTGTCGAGATGTCCTCTGAAACGCAGCCAAGGCCCAGCCATAGATATGTGGTCGGTAGTGCATTTCCCTTTGGCTTTGATGAGTAGGGATTGCGACATAATATCTTTGCCATCCCATGCTGCAAAATCGGGCAAGATCTGTAGCCTTTGTGAGTCAGCCGCTATATTGATTGTAGCTTTTTCGTCCATAGATGGGGCAATAAAGCCATCATTACCCTTGGCAAATCCTAGGGGTGGTAGGTTTGTGCCTGCTGGCTCTTGGAGTTTAATTTTTTCGCCTTTTGTATTAGTCAGATAATCCCTCATTGGATTGAAGCATAGGTCGCCAGCTATGGTAAGTGCTGCAACAATTTCGGGCGATGCAACAAAAGCATGTGTGAGGGGATTTCCATCATTGCGTTTGGCAAAATTTCTATTGAAAGACGTTATGATGGAGTTGGGACGTTTGGTTTTGTCGGTATCTCTTTTCCACTGTCCTATACAGGGGCCACATGCATTGGCCATGATGCTTGCGCCAGCCTCTTCAAAGATTTGCAGTATGCCATCTCTTTGGGTCGTTGCGCGAATTTGTTCGGATCCAGGGTTGATAATTAACTGGGCTTTTATGGGCACATCTTTCTCTAGGGCCTGCCTGACTACCGAGGCAGCCCTCGACATATCTTCGTACGAAGAATTGGTGCATGAACCAATTAGCCCCACTTCCATGGCTTGCGGGTATCCCTCCTTCTTAACTATTTGAGCAAAACTCGAGAGAGTATGTGCTGCATCGGGGGTAAAGGGACCATTTATATAAGGCTCTAGGGAGCTTAAGTCTATTTCTATGAGTCTGTCGTAGTATTTTTCGGGATTTTTGATAACTTCCGGATCTGCTTGCAGATCGGCGAAGATGGTTTTGCAAGAATCTGCTATTTCGCCTCTCTCTGTGGCGCGCAGGTAGGTCTCCATTTGTGCGTCGTAGGGAAATATGGAGGTCGTAGCGCCAACTTCAGCGCCCATATTACAGATAGTGCCCTTGCCAGTGGCAGAAAGTTTGCTAGCACCCTCACCAAAATATTCTATGACGGCATTGGTTCCTCCTTTTACGGTGAGTATGCCTGCTAGTTTGAGGATTACATCTTTTGCCGATGCCCATCCGGAGAGTTCTCCCGTGAGCTTTACTCCAATTATCTTGGGCATTTTGAGTTCCCAGGGCATGCCCGCCATAACATCTACAGCGTCGGCACCGCCTACACCTATGGCTATCATTCCCAGTCCTCCAGCATTGGGCGTGTGGGAGTCTGTTCCCACCATCATTCCTCCGGGGAAGGCATAATTTTCTAGTACCACCTGATGTATGATTCCAGATCCTGGTTTCCAAAAGCCCAATCCAAATTTGCTGGATGCTGCTTGCAGGAAGTCGTAAACTTCTTTGTTGACTCTTTCTGCTTCTGGCAGGTCTATTATAGCCGAGCGATATGCCTGTATCAAGTGATCGCAATGCACTGTTGAGGGAGCCGCAGTGCTCGAGCGACCTGCATTCATAAATTGCAGCAAGGCCATTTGCGCCGTTGCGTCTTGCATGGCTACCCTGTCGGGAGCAAAATTGACATAATCTTCAGCTCTTTTGTAGGTTTGTGACTGATTTGGATCAAAGAGGTGGGTATATAAAATTTTTTCTGTCAGGCAGAGGGGTTTTTTGAGAATTTCTCTGGCACTGTCTATTTTGTTTTTATACGATCGATGAACCGAAAGTATCATGTCGAAATCGAATTTCATAGTTGTGTAATTTAGCTTATTCTACAAAGATAGGATTTTTTTTTGCAATTACAAGTTTTGAGATATTAAATTATAGAGATTTGGTTGAGCTGTTAAATTTGCATAAAACATGTATTTATCTCTCTCGTTTTTGGCTTGCTGGAAGTGAGTTGCGCTTATATTATGCTAAGAGTGTTCTGCCTTTTGGGTGGTCAATAGAAGTTTGAAGAAATATTTTTTTAGAAGAGGAGGGTTTTTCTATTAAAAAATCATACCTTTGCCTACAAATTGGCATATTAGTAGAGTATGAGACAAGTATTAGGTTTAGCCATATTAGCGGTGTTTTTCTCTCCGTTTTTTCAGCTTCACGCACAAGCTGTGAAGCCTAAGCCTGCTATTGGGGTATCTGTAGGTATAGAAAGTGGACTTATAGAGCTCTCTGTTGTCGGCAATAGGGTTATTTACAACAATGCTCCTTTGGGCAAAAAGATAGAAATATTTAGTGTTATCGGTCTTAAAATAGGGGATATAGAAATAAAAACTGCTCAAGGGGAATACTTGCTTAATGTGCCTCGAGGCTATTATATTCTTAAGATAGATGATACTGTAAGGAAGGTAGCTGTCAAATAATATTGGTTCTATAGCGAGGTTTTTGTGTAGGCTGATTTTCATATTCATCCATTCTGTACCTTACATTAGTAAACTCCCATACATTACCTAGAGCTTTTTCCGTATTGTATGGTTGTGGTAGATTTTCCCGATAATCTATTAATTTTCTTTTTGCTCCAATCTTTGCTTCAACAAGAATATCAAAAGAATTAAAAGTGTAATTATTTTTATCCTTTACGCAGTGCAATATTGGTTCATATATATACCCAAAAAAGTTTTTTGCCTGAACGCCCTAACTGTCATAGTACCATACTAATTTAGATAATATTGTGTCGCTTGTCTTGCCATTGTTTGGCAGGGGTAGTGAATTGATATGGGCCAACAAAACAATAAATCAGATATTTCTTGCCTAGCAATACCTATGCTTCAGGCAGTGCGAAAACAGAAATTATCGCTATTAGTCAGCAACAAAAAAATGTGAAAGGAACAGTTGAAGATGCCTTAGGATCCATATCTGGAGCTTCCGTTGTAGTGAAAGGCACTACGAGAGGAACAATAACAGATATGGAGGGTAAATTTTCATTAGAAGTTAAGGAGGGTGAGACCATTATTATTTCTTTTTTAGGCTATACTAGCAAAGAAATAAAGTATGCAGGAGAAGGCTCTTTGCAAGTAAATTTGGAAGAAGATGCACAAGCCTTGGGCGAAGTGGTCGTTACCGCACTAGGAATTAAGAGGGATGCCAAAAAACTTGGATATGCTGTAAGTACCATTACTGCTGGCGATTTGGTAAAAACAGGAACTCCAAATTTTGCAACTTCCTTGTATGGAAAAGCAGCCGGAGTGAGGGTGCAAGCAGCACCAGGAGGTAGCACCAGTGCTGTGAGCATCAATATTCGTGGACTTAGCTCTATCACCGGCACCAATCAGCCATTGGTAATTGTGGATGGAGTGCCTATACGCAATGGAGAGGCAAACCAAGATGACTATTGGGCAGACCAGCGTGTTAATAGCAATGGCTTGGTCGATATTAACCCCGAAGATATTGAGAGCTTATCTATTTTGAAAGGAGCGTCGGCATCAGCTTTGTATGGTTCTGAAGCAGCAAATGGAGTGATATTGATTACTTCAAAAAGCGGTAAGGGCAGAAAGGGTCTAGGAATAGATTTTAATATGACAATGAGCGCCGACAAGGTAGCGTATATGCCTGAGCTGCAAACAGTTTTTGGGCCAGGATCTACTCGCGAAGCCCGTACTGGCGACTGGCTCGCTGGCGAGGGCTGGCAAACGGTAAATTATAAGGGCAATTCGTATTCTCGACCTCAATACGAGGCCACGCAGCAATTTGGACCCCGATATGATGGTCGTGAGGTATTGTTTTGGGATGGCTCTACACGATCATATTCGCCATCAACAGATCAGTGGAACAATATTTTCCGTACAGGCTTAAATCAGACATACAATCTAGCTATCATGCAAAGCAGCAGCAAATCTAATTTGCGCTTCTCCTATACGTTTTCCGATAACTTGAGCACCCAGTATGCCAGCGATAATTCCAAACACAACTTCAGTCTAAATGGGACCTCCATACTTAGCGATCGCATTAAGGTAGATTATACTGCAAACTATATGCGCCAAGCGATCAATAATCGCCCCTATCGCATAGGTAGAATTACCAATAATTTTAGTGGTATGTTTGGATCTTTTGAAGATACAAAGCTTATGTGGGACAAAACAGTTACCAGCATGGGCTATTTGAATGTGGGCCCTACAGGCACAACTCCTACACCCGAGGAATCTCTACTTTATAGAATGGGGTCGTATGATGGTTTGATGCAGGAATATTTTTGGAATATTAGGGGAAGAAAACAAGTAGAGGACAACAATCGCTTCATTGCAAGTGTGACCCCTACAGTCAATATCGTCGATGGCTTACTCTTTAGAGGAAGAGTTTCTACTGATTTGACAGTAGAAAAAATTGAGAAGATGGAAAATACAGAGAAGCCACTCGCTTATGGAGCAACAGGTGCTTATAGTCTTGAAAATAGAAAATATGAGATTTATTATGGAGATGCCCTTTTGATGTATGACAAAAATATTACAGACAAAATAGGCCTAGCCGCCAACTTTGGTTACCAAGCTCGTGTAGAGAAAGCGTACAACACATGGGCAAAAACCACTGGTGGCTTATCTGTTGAAAACTGGTTTCACCTAAATGCCTCAACAAACGCCAAAGAAGCGGGTATGTATAAATCGGACTTTCTAAAGCAAGCTATCTTGGGAACTTTAAGCCTCTCTTACGACAATTATTTGTATCTTGAAGGCACTGCACGTCAGGAGAAATCCTCAACCTTATCATTAGGGGAAAACTCCTTCTTTTATCCTTCGGCAAATGCAAGTTTTATATACACCCAGGCTTTTCAAAACGCCTTGCCTGCATGGTATGATTATGGTAAAATGCGTGCGTCATGGGGTATTGTAGGTAATGCTCCTGCCGTTTACAAGGCAAATTTTGCTTATATTCAAAATTCTATGAACGGCCATATCTACAATCAGATTCCCGAAAAATTGGGCAATGACAGAGTGAAACCCGAAGAAAAGCATGAGATAGAGTTTGGATTGGAAAACAGATTCTTCAAAAACCGCCTGGGTTTTGAAATATCTTACTATACCAACACCGTAAAAGACCAAATATTGGAAACTACAACGCCTTGGTCTGCTGGCGCATATAGCATACTGCAAAATATTGGGGAGCTGCAAAATAGGGGCTTGGAAATCTCTATCTATGGAACTCCCATACAAACCAAAGATCTTAGATGGGACTTGCGTGGAAATATTTCGTTCAATAAAAACAAGGTGACCAAACTGATGGCCGGCCTTGATGAAATAGAACATCAGACATATGATGGAGTTGTGCGCTTGGTTTCTCGTGTTGGCGAGCCTATGGGAGACATGTATGCGTATGTGCCCAAAACAGATGAGGCTGGCAATAAAGTAGTTGGCGCAAACGGACTATACCAAATAGACTTCTCAGAACGGGTTAAAGTAGGAAACGCAATGCCTAAAACAGTAGGAGGCTTTGGTACGTCTTTAAATTACAAGAGCTTTTTTGTTGATGTGACAGTAGATTTTCGTGTAGGAGGAGCCGTACTCAATACGCCATATCATTATATGATGGGACGCGGCAACTTGGTGCAATCATTGGATTATAGAGATGCCGACCACGGAGGTCTATCTTATTATTATGAGGGAAATGCAAACTCAGGAAATGCAAAAATACCAACGAACCAAGCTGCAGGGCCTAATGGAGAAAAAGTGTATGATGATGGAATGATTTTGCAAGGAGTAAGTGCCGATGGCACACAAAACACACAGATAGTTTCGT
The DNA here is from genome assembly GCA_003851245.1 of Bacteroidales bacterium. GTDB lineage: Bacteria > Bacteroidota > Bacteroidia > Bacteroidales > Azobacteroidaceae > BHEP01. Next base: position 17,812 of record BHEP01000015.1, read on the forward strand.
CCGAACAATACTACCTACGCTCCTACAACTGGGGATCTAGTGGCAGTGTAGATTATTCGAACTCCATTTTTGATAATACTTTTGTCAAAATGAGAGAAATGTCTCTAGGCTACTCTCTACCTAATTCTCTAACGTCAAAACTTCAATGTAACAACCTTACCTTGTCGGTATTTGGCCGTAACTTATTCTATTTCTACAAAAATTTGCCGGCATTTGATGCCGAGGCCACAGATGGTACAACATGGGTTTCTCAGTCTAATATTGGTGGGTCCACAGCCACTACCAGAACTTTTGGTTTGTCCTTGCGTGCAAGTTTTTAATTGAATATAATTTAGAGAATATCAATATCAAAAAATTAAAATATCAAAGAAATGAAAAAAATAATAATATTAACAAACATTGCCCTATTGCTCTTATTAGGTGCATGTAGTGAATCAGATTTCGACAGTAGATATGCCGACCCAGACAAAACCTCTTCAACATCGCCAGAAAAATTAATGACAGGGGTGTTCAAAGCAGGACATGAATATACTATGCCTTCATATTACCGCTATTTTACCTTTGAGACACAACAAATTGGGCGCTTTGCACAAACTCTAGGATGGGTAAATAGTGCGGGTATGTATCAGGGAATGGGAGAATCTTACAACGACTCTCGCTGGACCAATTTTTATAAGATGCTAACACAGTATAGGAAGTTGGAAAATTTGTTTGTCAACTATTCCGAAAAAGAAAAACAAGACAATGAGATATTCTTGCTCTGTGCCAGAATATTCGTATACGATCATTTGCAGCAGATGGTAGATATTTGGGGCGATATGCCTTTTAAGGAGGCTTGTTTTTTACCTTTAACGGGAGTTGTAGAAACATCCTACCCCTCATACGACAGAGACACTGATCTGTATAAAACTATGCTCGATGATTTGAAAGCAATCAATGCCTCAATGTCGACTATGAATTTGTCGGGTTTGGCCTCTATTCAAATGAACCAGCAAGATTATATCAATGGAGGAAATCCTGCTCTGTGGAGAAAATATTGCAATTCATTGCGTCTGCGCGTAGCCGCTCGCGTATCAGACCAAGGCTCTTTGACTTCCGAAGGACGTGCAGCAATAAAAGAAATGTTGGAAAGTCCTGCATTGTATCCTGTTATCGACAATAACAGCGAAAACGTACTCATCGTGCCAAAATCTCCAGATCTTGAGGTAAAGGACTGGATAAGACAGGGTTTTGAATCTTGGGCAGGATCGTGCAATAGGGCCTCCAAAATTATGATTGATGAGTTGACTGGCGACCCACGCTTGGAAATTCTTTTCGACAAAAATACCGAAGGCGATTATGTAGGCATAGATCCATTGATGGTTTCTACCGATCAGCAAAAGCTTTTTGAACGACCTACGGCAGAAGGAGGTAATTTCTTTTCGGCAGTAGATTCTGCTACATTTAGCAGAAACGAATCATTTCCTGGCATAGCTATGACGGCTGCTGAAGTAGATTTTATAAAAGCCGAGGCCTACCTCAAATGGGGCGCTGGTGGAGATGCGCAGGGAGCATTTGAGTCGGCAGTCACTAAATCTATTGAGTTTTATTACTACCTCAATAGCCTTGGAGGGTATCGCAGGCCAATAGCAGCACCCGATTCCAGCACCCTTGCTACATTTGCCACAAGCAAATGGAATGCATATGGATCGAAAGAAGAGGCGGTGGCTACACAAAAATGGCTGCACTTCGGTAATATTCAAATGGTGCAAGCATGGAATGAGATTCGTAAAACAAATTATCCTACTCTTGGATTTACATTGGATATAGGTTCTTTAGATTGCCCTAGCCCTCCACTGCGACTAAGATATACAACCAACGAGAAGAGTTACAATTTTGAGAAATACAAAGAAGTTCAGGCAAAAGACTCCTATTATGAGAAGCCGTTTTGGGCAAAATGATACGCATGATATGATTAAATAGAAAAGTGTTTTTTTAAGCTAATAAAGCCTCCTGCAAATGCGGGAGGCTTTATTCGTTTAAAAGAAATATGCTACTCCTTCCAAAAGCCTGGTGTAAACAATACGAGCACCGTAAAAATCTCCAAGCGCCCCACCAGCATCAGAAAGGACATATACCACTTGCTTACGTCGCTTATGTTGGCAAAGTTTCCTGAGGGCCCATTTTGCCCCAATCCCGGCCCTGCATTGCTTATGGCAGTGACGGAGGCTCCCAGAGCCTCCTCGAGGTTTAGTCCCGTGAGGGAAAGAAAAAGCCAGCTAAGGAGTATGATGGATATGTATAGGAAAGAAAAGGCAACAATTTTCTGCACAACATTCATAGGCAGTGCCGATCCATTGACGCGTACGGGCATTATGGCGCGAGGGTGTATTTGCTTTCTAAATTCATTGATAGTATTTTTTGAGAGCACCACCAAGCGTATGGTTTTTAGACCCCCACTGGTAGAGCCTGCACAGCCGCAGACCATCATTAGGAAAACAAAAATAATGCTGTATGAATGCCCCCAGGCCACATAGTCGCCGGTTGCAAAGCCCGAACTGGAGATGATGGATACTACCTGAAACAGGGCGCTTCTGAGTGATGATAAGTGCCCTTGGGCAATATCGTCGCTCACCAATGTAACAGTAAGAATTAGGCTTACCACCACTACGATGGAGGTAAACCATCGAAGCTCCTCGTCTTTGAGTACTTTTTTAAAATTTCCCTTGAAGAAAAAATATATAAGACTGAAATTAATAGATCCTATAAACATAAAGATAATAACTATATAGTCTACATATGCCGAGTTCCAATAGGATATGCTGCTTTGCTTGGTGGAGTATCCCCCTGTCGACATTGTTGTGAGGCTATGGCAGAGGGCATCAAACAGGCTCATGGGGCCTAAGTATAAGAGCACCACTAAAATACCTGTCAAGCCGGCATAAATTCCCCAGAGCCTTTTTGCTACCTGCCCTGCTCTAGGGCGGAACTTGTCGTGGGTGATTCCGGTAGTTTCTGCGTCAAAAAGCTGGGACGCTCCCCCTCCCAGAAGAGGCAAAAGGGCTAGGGAAAATACAATCATTCCCATTCCTCCAAGCCATTGGGTGAGGCTTCTCCAGAAAAGTAGTCCCTTGGGCAGGGCTTCGATGTCGGTGAGTATTGTTGATCCAGTGGTGGTGAGTCCCGACATAGTTTCAAAAAAAGCGTCTGCCAGAGAGGGTATGGCTCCGCTAATGTAGAAGGGTATGGTGCCAAAGCAGGCAAATGCCATCCAGGAGCCTGTCACCGTAATAAAGCCCTCCCTTTTGCCTATATTGTCTTTTTTTAGCGAAGATTTTGAAAAAGCTGAGCCCATATATAATAGCAAGATGCTAGTAGTAAGGCATATGCCTCCAGATATAATGAGATACTCAAAAACCCATTCGTGGAAATAGAAGGAGATGGCAGCAGAGAGAAATATAAAGAGGGATTCTATGCCAAGGATTGATCCTATTACCCTTATTATAAATCGCCAATTGAGATTGAAACTTTTCATTTAGACAGGACTTGTTTTTAGTTGAAATAATCTTCAATTTTGCGCAGGGCAGTTTCTAAGCAGAATACAACAACCTGATCGTAGGCTTCGATCTGAGTTTCCCCATTTATCATGGTGGCTTTCCCATTTCTGATGAGTCCTCCCAGGGTCATATCTTTGGGAAGATTTAGCTTGTTGACGGGTTTGCGTGTAACTTTAGATTTTGGCCGAGCTATCAATTCGGCAACATCGGCATCGGCAAAAGCCAAGCACTTTACATTAGATACATCGGCATCGAGCAAAAATCGGTACATGTGGCTTACGGCTATCAGTTTTTTGTTGATAACAGACCCTATATTTAGTTTCTCTGCCATTTGTATGTAGTCTAAATTCTCTACCTGCGCCACCGTTTTTGGTACTCCCAAGCTCTTGGCGGCCACGCAGGCCAGTATGTTGGTCTCGGAGCTATCAGTCAATGCCACAAAGGCATCGCTGTCTTTGATGTTTTCTTGGATTAAGAGATCGGTGTCTCTTCCATCTCCATTGATTATCATTACATTATTGCCTATTTTTTCTGCCAGTTTATAGCTTTTGGATTTACTGGTTTCCAATATTTTTATTCTTATATTGCTGGGAAGGTATTCCGAGAGTTTTACAGCAATGCGACTACCACCCATGATGGTTACTTTTTTTATTTCCACATTGGTTTTTCCGGTACATTGGCGAATGTTGTCGATATGTTCTTTTGTGGTTGAAAAATATAATATATCATCAGCTTTTATTTTGTCATCACCTCTAGGGATGATCGTTTCTCTATCTCTTTTGATGACAACGACGTGGTATATTTTATTGTCCTTCGACAGGTCGCTAAGATATTTGTCTACCACAGGTGCATTTTTGCGCACCTTCACCCCTATCAATATCAGTGCACCTCCGCATAGCTCCCACCACTGCCTAGTCCATGGCTTTTTTAGGGTGTTTACAATCTCTTGAGCGGCCAACATTTCGGGACATATGAGAGAATCTACACCCAATTTAGCAAAAAACTCGGTGTTTTTTTGCAAGAGATATTCCTTATTGCTTATTCGGGCAATGGTTTTGTGAGCTCCCATATTTGTTGCTAGCATACATGCAGTCATGTTTACCGACTCGTCGGGGGTAACGGCAATAAATATGTCGCAGGTGCTTACCCCCGCCTTGTTGAGGTCGCTCAGGGAGGTAGGATTGCCCTCGAGGCTCATTATTTCAATGTTTGCGGTAAATACCAAACGGCTTTCATCAGAATCCATCAATACAATATCATGATCTTCTTTAGACAGCAGTTTTGCCAAGTGCGTTCCAACCTGCCCCGCTCCAACAATTAGGATTTTCATCTTTATAGCTATGAATTTATATTTTTAATAAAACGAGAGACTCGTTTTTCTATTCTTGAATTTACTGTAAGCTTAATGATAATTTTGCACCATAGCTGGGGCTAAAAATTTTGTTTCCTCCCACATCAAAATTATTAAAACTGAGGTCGGGCTTGATCGATAGTTTGGATTTATTTCCCATATTCCAAGTCAGACTTTGTTTTTTGAAGTTAATGGAATTTGCAGATATAGGAGCATCTATCATCGACCATAGACTGTTGCCAAGTAATATTAGTCCGAAGAGCACAAAGCCTTCCGCAGAGCCACTATCTTCATAATGGCCGTTGCCATAGCTATAATAAGTGGTTCGAGGCAGGCAGGCAATCATGCCCACGAAGGAACCTAGGTGCACCCCAGTCATAAGGGCTCCCTTGGCATACTGCCCATTGTAGTATTGTCCACCTCCAGGAAGTAGTAGGGATAGAAGAAATGCCATGCCAGGTTCTTTCTTATTGAAAGAGGGTCTTACATATTGGAACTCTGTATTTTTATTAAACACATCTTTTTCGCCATTGGTATATTTTATCATAAATACATCACTAATGGGAATGGTGTACGTTGGTCCATGGGGGTTGGAAACTTTTTTGTACCAAATTTCATGTCTTCCTATCTCCTCGGTAATAACTTCTATTTCATCGCCAGAATTGAGCACCAATATGTCTTGAGCGAATAAATAGGGACTTGATATGCTGAAAAAAAAGCATAAGAATACAATAAATTTTGTGCGTACTGTTTGTGTCATGAATTTAATATTTTTGTTTTTGTTTTGAATACAATATTGTATTGACTTCCTCATATATGGACTGGTAGATGCTCTTTGCATCCATCTTGCATAATTCGTTTAATTCAGCACTAGTGCCATGTTCTATAAATTGATCGGGGATTCCGATTTTTTTTATTCTTGGACAATACCCATTGGCAGACATAAATTCTATGACGGCAGTTCCAAGGCCTCCTGTAATCACTGCGTTTTCTACAGTGATGATGGTTTTATATTTTTTACCCACTTCATGCAAGAGGTCTTCATCTATGGGTTTTAGGTAGATAATATCGTAGTGAGCTACTTCAATTCCATCTTTGCTAAGTTTGTCGGTAGCTTGTTTTACTTCCATTCCAATAGGGCCTATAGAGATTACTGCCAGATCGTTTCCATCTTTTATCTTCCTTCCCTTACCAGGGCTAAGAGTTTTCATTTTATTTTCCCACTCTATGAGGCTGCCCTTGCCTCGGGGGTATCGAATAACAAATACGCCGCGTCCTTTTTGGGCTCCAGTATACATAAGGTTTCTCAGGTCGTGCTCGTCCATGGGGGAGCATATTGTGAGGTTGGGAATACAGCGAAGGAACGCCAGATCGAAGGCCCCATGGTGTGTTGCCCCATCTTCACCTACTAGTCCGGCCCTGTCTAAGCACAGCACAATATCGAGTTTTTGTAGGGCAGCATCATGTATAATTTGGTCGTAGGCCCTTTGTGCAAATGAGGAATATATATTGCAGAAAGGCAGCATACCCTCTTTGGCGAGTCCTGCAGAAAAGGTTACAGCATGCGCTTCGGCAATGCCTACATCAAAGGCTCTTTCAGGAATTTTTTTCATCATGATGCCCATGGAGCATCCTGTAGGCATGGCGGGAGTTATACCCACAATTTTCTCGTTGGCTTTGGCCAGTTCTACAAGGGTATTTCCAAAAACATCTTGAAAAAGTGGGGCTTCGTTGGCCTTGCTTTTTGCTAAGCGCTCGCCCGTTTCTTTGTTGAATTTCCCAGGGGCATGCCATATTGTAGACGATTCTTCGGCTAGCTTAAAGCCCTTTCCCTTAATGGTTTTTACATGAAGGAGTTTGGGCCCTTCCATCTCTTTTATGTCGTTTAGTACTTTTACCAATCCATCCACATCGTGTCCGTCTACGGGACCAAAGTATCTGATATTAAATCCTTCAAACATATTGTGCTGCTTGGTCAATAAGGATTTTAGGCTGTTGTTGAAGCGCAATATGGCTCCCTTACTACCTTCTTCGATGATATTGTATTTTCTAAAAGCCTTGTAGAGCTTGTATCTTATGTTGTTGTATATCTGCGAAGTCGTTATGTTTACTAAGTACTGGCTGATTCCTCCCACATTGTCGTCAATAGCCATGTTGTTGTCATTGAGGATGATTAGTACATTGTTGGGTGCCGAACTTGCATTATTGAGACCTTCAAAGGCCAGTCCTCCGGTCATAGATCCATCGCCTATTACGGCAACTATTTTTTTGTTTTTTTCGCCTTTCAGGCTTGAGGCTATTGCCATGCCTAGGGCCGCAGAAATTGCTGTGGAGGCATGGCCGGCAATAAAAGAATCGTACTCGCTTTCTTCGGGGTTGGGGAATCCACAGATACCACCAAGCTTGCGCAATGTTTGAAAAACGTTCTTTCGGCCAGTGAGAATTTTATGCCCGTATGCCTGATGACCTACGTCCCAAACGATTTTGTCGTAGGGAGTGTTGAGCACATAGTGAAGTGCTACCGTGAGCTCTATCGTTCCTAGGCTAGAGGCAAAATGCCCAGGGTTTTCAGCAAGAACATCAATAATGAATTGCCTCAATTCGGCGCATACCCTCTTGAGTTGCTCTGGCTTAAGAGCTCTCAAATCAATAGGATAATTGATGCTGTCGAGTAAATTATATTGTTTTATTTGAGTCATTTTTAAGAAATTCTTCGACAAAGCTACATAATTACCGACATATAAATGTAATTTTACAATCTAAAAATGAGATTTTGATGAATAATGCTGCTTTAGTCGTCGATAATTAGGATTTGCTAAGGATGTTTTTTTTATTTTAATTTGTGGTTTATACTCTTGTCTATGGATTTTAGAACAAAATTGATTTTGCCTCCCTCTAAATACAAAATACATCATAAAGATGCTATTCTTTTATTGGGCTCGTGCTTTATAGAAAACATGTCGGCTCGCCTGATGTCGGCGGGCTTTGGGGTCGATGTCAATCCTTTTGGTATTGTATACAATCCATCGTCTATGGGGGAGCTCCTACGTTTTTTAATGAGCGAGGAGATGATGAAGGCGGAAGATCTATTCTTAAGTGAGGGTCTTTACCATAGTTTTTCTCATCATAGCGAGTTTTCAAATTTTAATATGGATAAGGCCCTTCAAAATATGAATTGCCGCTTACTTAATTCGCGTTTATTTCTCAAAAAAGCAGATGTCCTTATTATTACTTTTGGAACGGCCTATGCCTACAGTCTCAAATCTACAGGGAGTATGGTGTCTAATTGTCACAAATTGCCAGACAAGCTTTTTTATAGGAGGCGGCTTTCAATAGACGAAATTGTTGTTGAGTGGCAGGTTTTGTTGGCCTATATGCGTCGTATAAATCCGAATTTGCGCTGCCTGTTTACTGTAAGTCCTATACGTCACCTCAAGGATGGCTTGCATGAAAATAGCTTGAGCAAATCTACTCTGCTATTGGCTGTAGATGCCTTGGTGCAGGACAATGATTTCTGCACTTATTTTCCTGCCTACGAGATACTCTTGGACGATTTGCGCGATTATCGTTTTTATGCAGAAGATATGCTTCATCCCTCTGCTATGGCAGTAGATTATATATGGAATATTTTTTCACAAAGCTTTTTCGACCAAGGGAGCTTGTCATTGATTTCGGAATGGGGGAGCCTGCAAAAACGCTTGCAGCATAGGTCTTTTAATCCCTATTCGCAGCAGCATAAGGAGTTTGTATTGGCTACAAAAAATAAGATAGAGGCTTTTTTGCAGAAAAACCCATCGTTTAAAAGAAAATAAGCGAGTAGCTCTATCCTGCTACGCTTACCTCAAAGCCCTTATCCCTTAGAGTCTTTGCAATTTTTTCGAGCTCTGACAGAGAAGCTTTTTCCAAGGTCTTGCTAGGAGTTTCTCTGTCTATGGTATATATCATTACCTGCTTGGGCTTGATTTCTAAAATTAATTTTATCCAAGCCTCCACCTCCTGAGCCCCTGTATTGTCTACACTCTGTCCCAGATGCCTGCCTTTGAGGAATATTGTTTGTATGATGAGCTTCCCCTCAAATTTTTTGAGGTTTTTTGTCAGCTCCTTTATATTTAGCTCCTTAGAATTGGGCTGGTCTATGAGTTGCAGCTTGGAGTCTAGGGCTGTATCTAATTTTAGTATATTGTTGTCTACTTTCTTTAGTGCTTCAAAAACTGAGTCTTTATGTATGGTGCTAGCATTAGAGAGCACGCTTATTTTGGAGAATGGCGCATATTTGTCTCTAGTAGCGATAGTATCTTCAATGATTTCGGCAAAATCGGGATGCAAAGTAGGCTCACCATTGCCAGCAAAGGTTAGTACGTCGGGCTTTATCCCTTCTTGCTGCATGCTTATAAGTTTTTTTTCCAAGGCCTCTTTTACTTCTGCTCTTGAGGGCAGTTTTGAGCTATTTTTTCCGTCGGCATTGAATCCACATTCGCAATATATGCAGTCGAAAGAGCACAGCTTACCATTGATAGGCAGGAGGTTGATGCCCAAAGAAACTCCTAGCCTGCGGCTCTTAATAGGTCCAAAGATGATGTCTTGAAATAGCATAAAAAATATTTTGTTGGTGGAAAGTCTATAAGTTTTATATTGTTGCCAACAAAGGTAGCTCAATTGCATGCAAATGACAAATAGAACTTGCTTTAATATTTCCTTAAAACGTGTATCTCACAAGGCAATAGAGGTCTGTTTTTTCATTTCCTTCTATAGTTTCCAGTCCTGAGCCTATTGTTTGTCGGTCAAAATAGTGGGTGGAGCCCAGCTTAGCCTGCACACTTATTTTTTTTGAGACCTCCCATTTTGCGAGTGCATAATAGCGCATGCCATGCCCATAGTAGGAGGGGAATGCAAAGGCGTACAATATATTTTTCTCGTATATATTTATTCTAGTGTTCCAATCGTCGGTTTTGAAGTATCCCATTGCGGCACTCAATTGTATAGGGCGTTTGGGAAACTTGTAACTTGCCGACTGAAATATTGATCTGCCCACACTTTTTTCTTTTTTTGTGCCTAGGTATGTATTCAAATCCACCTGCGTTTTAAGGTTTGCATTTTTAAATCCCATATATTCTATTTGCCATCTTATTTTTTCCACATTGTATGGCAATACCTCTTTTGCAGGTACTGCAGCTGCGGTTTCGTTTCTTTCTTTTTGCTTGCGTTTATATCTTATGTTCATAGACAATTTGTCGGAGGGCCTATAGTGCACCTGCAGCAAAACATCGGAGGCTTCAGAGGGCTTGTCGATTCCGTATTTTAGCCATGGAAATTTTATTATATCAGAAAAAATTCTTAATTCCCAATATTTGAGTGTTTGAATATGGGCCCCTATATAAAAGCCCTGCTCGTTTTGTATTGTAGACGATTCCGAAAAGGCCTTTCCATACAGGGCTTGGTATGCAGGATGGTAGTTGCGGTATGAGATGACAAGGCCCAAGAATGATGCGGGATATATCTGGAAGGTGTTGAGGCTTGCTGTTTTCCCATTTTTATCTATGGCTGTTTCTCCTTGTATAGTATATTTTCTTTTTATGTGACTATAATTTACTCCTATATTGTAGTTGTTGTCGCCTCTTAAGCCGTGTATGTTGTATGGCTTAAGCTCCGGATTTAGTGTTTTTCCTCCAAAGGCGTAGTATATACCTGTTATTCCAAGGCTTGAGCTCTGATTAGTCCATTGCAGGTTTGCTCCTAGGAGATTTATTTTTGCCTGGTTTTTCTTTTCCATATCTCGGACTGTTCTATGGTACCCATCTATTTTGAAGGAATAAATATTCTCATCGTCGGCTATTGCGTCCAATTGTCGTTGTGAAACCAGCATGCTAAATTTTATATTGTCGAGTTTGGAGCTTAGAGCCAGTCCTCTAAAATAGTTGTTTTCATTGCTTGAAAAATGTCTTTTTATGCCCGTATTTTTTTTGCTAATGTTCAATATATCTGAGGTCTTGCCCATTGCAAAGTCGGTATTAAGCACCAATCCTTGTCCAAAAGAGGCTCTAAAATCTCCTAATATTATTGTTTCAAAAGGGCCAATATCTTTGATAAGGAGATGGGCGGAATAGAAATCGAAGCCCTTGTTATTGTTGTTCCAAAAAGCTTCGCCCGCATCTTTTTCTCCAAGCACTCCAAATTGAATGCGATCCTTGTATTGGAATCCATATTTTAGTGAGAGGTAGAAATTTTCTCCCAGATAGTATTTGTGGGGGTTTTGTTGCACCTCTTCTTCGGAGGCTTTTTTGTATCCTGCTTTTTCTTGAAAGGTGCGATCGCTTCTAAGCCACAATTGATGTTTCCCATATTTAATCATCTTGGGCGAGAGTGCCTGCTGTGGATGGGCTTTCATATCGCCAACAAATATAAAGGGCAGCAGGTAGGTTATTGTCTGCAAATCAAGGTCTTCTACATTTTTCAATTCGTAGATGCTTGCCAAAGGCTTGTTTTTGTAAATATAATATAGCAGGTTTTCTATCTGAATTGCCGATAAAAAGGGGAGTTTCTCAAGTTGCTCCTTATTAAGCTCATAAATATTTGTGGGGTTTTCGGACCAATAAGAAAGGTCGTCAAAGAGGAACTCCAGATTATCGTCTGTTGTTTCGGATTCGTTTTCTGCTAGCTCTTGCAAATAATCCATCCATTGGCTGTTGTTGCCGTCAATTTGTGCTGCTATGCTTAGCGCAAGAAATAAGATAAGGCTAGTATTTGCAATATTTTTTTTCATGGATATTCATTTTACATAAATATACGTCTTTATAAAATTAAAACTGGTAGGCAATATTTATAGAGCTGCTATTGCCTAGTATGTTGTGCGATAAATAAGCTAGATCAATGGCAAAAGAGTTGTAGGTATAGGCAAAACCCATTGATGGTGTGTTCGGGTTACTTCTATATCCCAGCCTGATATATATGCTTTGGGCTATACCATATTCGGCACCTATATGAAATGCGGTATAATCCTTTGTGTAGGTGGTGCTCTCAGCAAGGATTTCCAGATCTTCTATCAATATAAATGCAGTTCCTATATGTATGGAGGGTTTATATGTATTGGTTTTGTTGGCAATATTTTTGAGTAATATATTTAGCTTCCAGCTTTCTGTTTTTTTGTAAGTTATGCCTAGGTCTGCCGACAATTGCATTCGGGGTTTGTCTTCCAGATATATGGATTCGCGTCGCCAATTTAATTTGCCTCCAATAGCTAGTTTGGAGTTTATTTTTTTTGCTATGGCTGGCTGTATAGTCCATACCTTATAGTCTGAAAATCCAAATTGCGAAATGCGTATGCCACAATCAAGAAAATCGTTGGGCTTGAGGGCATATATAGATATGGTATTTAACTCTTTCATTTCAAACTTGTTGTATACATTTATGCCCACTTTAGCCTTGTTTAAAAATCCCAGGCTTGCAGGGTTTGCAGATCCAGAAGAGGTGGCTTGAATTTGCCCTAGGCCGATTTCTCTAGCATCTAAGTGGCTCTCTTCGCAATAAAGGTGGGTAGAAAAAGAGAGGTAGAGGAGGCAGTAAAGGAATATTTTGACGTAAGTGTTTTGTTGCTTTGTTTTCATCTTTTTTTGGTATAAAACAATGTTTTGCCAATTGATTGGAATAAGCTTCCATAATTTAAACGTATTTTTGCATACTTATGTTTAGCAAATATTTATTTTTATTTTTTGGCTTAAGTTTTTTTATCAATTCTGCGCTGTATGCTCTTGAAGCTGATGGTGGTATTGTAGCGGCAAATGATGGGTTTATTTCCGACAGCCTGCCCTTGATTGTTTTGCCAGACATCATGATTTTTCCTCCTCCTCAGTTTTATAATGAGGAAGAGGAGCGCAAATATTGGCGCATGGTAAGGGATGTTAAAAAGACACTGCCTTATGCCAAGATGATTTATGCTACGCTTATGGAAACTTACGAATATATAGAAACATTGCCCAATAAAAAAACAAGGGATAGCCACTTGAAGAGGATGGAAAAAGAATTGTTTGCAGACTACAAGCCGGAGCTAAAAAAAATGACAAAGACACAGGGTAAGCTTCTCATTCGCCTCATTGATAGGGAATGTAATCAGAGCTCCTACGACCTTATGAAGGCTTTTTTGGGCACTTTTAGGGCAAGGTTTTGGAATGTTTTTGCGGGCATGTTTGGTGCTAGCCTAAAGTCTCGATGGGATCCGCAAGGCAAGGATGCCGATCTCGAGCGCGTTGTTGTTTTGGTAGAGAGTGGCGCTCTTTGAGTATCTATTTGCTATTTTGAGAGCTGTTTAAAAGCCTCCCATATAACTATGCCTCCACTTACAGATACGTTTAGTGAGTGTTTGGTACCAAATTGGGGAATTTCTATGCAGGCATCGCAAGCATCGATCACATCTTGGGCAACACCCTTAACTTCGTTGCCAAAAACCAGCGCATAGCCCTTGTCTTTGTCCAGTTGTAAGTCATTGAGCATGATACTGTTTCTTGCTTGCTCTATTGCTAGTAGGGTATATCCCTGATTTTTCAATTTCTCAAGAGCTTGCATGCAATCTTCCTCATATTGCCATTCTATAGAATTTTCGGCACCCAGGGCAGTTTTGTGTATCTCGGGGTGTGGAGGGCATGCACTTATTCCGCATAGATAAATTTTTTCTATAAGGAAGGCATCAGCCGTACGAAATATAGCCCCTATATTGTGTAGGCTTCTTACATTGTCGAGTACAACTACTAGGGGCGTTTTTTTTGTTTGCTTGAAGTCGTCGGAAGATATTCTATGAAGCTCAGTTATTTTTAGTTTGGCATTATAGCTCGACATTCCTACTGTTTTTGTTGGGTTTGAAATACCAGGGCATAGAGTTTCATTTGTTTCAGCATAGACATCAGCCCATTAGATCGGGTGGGCGAAAGGTGTTCTTTGAGGCCAATTGCATCTATAAAATACAAGTCCTTGTCAAGAATATCTGAGGGGTTTTGACCCGATAGCACTTTTATTAGAAGAGCAACAATGCCTTTAACGATTACCGCATCGCTTTCTGCAGAATAAATAACCAAATTGTCTTTTATTTCGGCATGCAGCCAAACCCTGCTCTGACAGCCTTCAATAAGGTTGTTTTGAGTTTTATATTTAGGGTCGAGGGGTTTCTGTTCATTGCCAAGCTCTATGAGTAGGGCGTATTTATCCATCCAATCGTCAAAATCGGCAAATTGTTCTATTATTTCGTCTTGTATTTCGTTTATTGATTTCATATATACTATTCTTTTTCGTTATAAATGACGTGAAGCACTGTTTGCCCCACCATCTGCATGGTTTGTTTGCTTATATTACTCATATTATCTTCCATTGTATGCCAGTAATCGCCAAATCCTTTTTCTGAATTTGGGTCATAGTCGATAATATCAATACATGGAATATTGCGATGTTTGATAACATGTATGTGATCGTCCTCTATTGCCCCCATGGGTTCTCTGATAAATCTGCTACCAAAACCCAAGGAGTGTGCGGCATCCCAAACTTTTTTTATGATATTGGGAGCATATTGTCGAGAATAGTGCTCTTGAAAAAATAGTGCCTTGGGGGCACTTACCATGTCTAGCAATATTCCATATCTTGCAGTATAGTTGTTTACATGCGGATTTTTTGCCCAATAATTGGACCCCAAGCAATATCCACTTGTGCTATTGTACTTATCTTCGAAGGTAGGAACACCCCAGTCTTCGGCATCAAAGAAGATGATATCTATGCCCATTTCTGTGGGGTGAATGTTTGTTTGTCGGGCTATTTCTAGGAGTATTCCGCAGGCACCCGCCCCATCATTGGCCCCATCTATTGCCTTGCGATGGTTGCTAGGGTCGGGGTCATGGTCGGCAAAGGGCCTGGTGTCCCAGTGGGCAAAAAGGAGCACTCTGTTTTTTTTCTCTTTTTGGTAGCTTGCAATGATATTCCGGGCTTTTAATATTTTGCCATCGTATGTGGTGACATCCATTTTTTGCTCTATCACTTCGGCTCCAAAAGATTGCAGTTTTTCGACAAAAAAATCGCCACAGGCGGTGTGTGCTTCTGTGTTGGGAACTCTAGGACCAAAGGCTACCTGCCTGTCGGTATAGTGGTATGCAGAGTCGGCATTGAAGTTGGGAACTTCAATACTGGGCTTGGCGGCTACTACTTCGTGGGAAGTTTTATTCTTAGGATTGCATCCTAGGTAAAGAAAAATGCTCAAAGAGGCTATTAAGATTTTGGAGTACATAAATTAGTTTTAATATTGTTGGAGTGTTGTAATGTCTTTTTTTATGTCAATATAAATATCTGCACCTAATATAAGAGGGTAGTTCTTTAAACCGTGACCTGCAGGAAAGTCAAAACAAACAGGGTAATTATATTCCTCTACCATATTTAGTATGGTGTTTTTTATATCTTTTGGCATCAGTATATCTTCCTCACAATCTAAAAATTGGCCAACAATGAGCCCTGCCAATTGAGACAAAACGCCTCCTAGCTTGAGGTTGTAAAGCATTCTTTCTATGTGGTATATTTTTTCTGCCACGTCTTCAATAAACAGGATGATTTTACCTCCTTCGGTGTCATTTTTTAGGCTGTCGTATTTTGTGCCTCTAAGTGCAATGAGAACAGATAGATTGCCACCCATCAAAGAGCCTCTAGCTTGTCCCTCGCGGCTCATTTTGTGTGTTTTCATCTCGTATTTCAAAGGTTTTCCTAGCAGTATTTTTTTTAGATACACGCTTGATTTATCTTTGCCAGTTTCTGCGATTTGTCTGCACATTGGTGCATGCAGGGATGGTATTCCATTTTTGAGGATGAGCGAATGGAGGAAGGTGATGTCGCTGAATCCAACAATCCATTTAGGGCTTTTCAAAAAGCCTTCCATGGATATTTTTTCTAGGAGCTGCACAGCTCCGTATCCTCCTCTGCTACAAACAATAGCTTTTATTTTATCATCGTCCAATGCCCATTGTAGGTCATGCAATCTTTTGTTGTCGGTTCCTGCAAATCGTCCGTGTTGTGCGAGAGCATTTTCACCAATCACTACATTGAAGCCCCATTGCTCGAAGTTTTTTTTAGCGTCCAATATATATTCTGCGTCCATCGCTCCTGAGGGAGAAACGATGGCGAGCAGATCGCCTTTGTTAAGCGTCAATTTTTGCGTAGGTAGCATTTTCTTCTATAAATTGGCGGCGTGGCGGCACCTCTTCTCCCATAAGAACGGAGAATACATGATCCGCTTCGGCAGCATTTTCAATGGTAACCTGTCTGAGAGTCCTATTTTGAGGATCCATCGTTGTATCCCACAGTTGTATGGCATTCATTTCACCCAAACCCTTATATCGCTGTGTGTGTGCTTGGATTTCATTGCCGGAGGCAAACTTGTCGATAAAGGCCTGCCTTTGTTGCTCGTTCCAGCAATACTCTTCAGCCTTTCCTTTCTTCATAAGGTAGAGAGGAGGCGTGGCAATGTATATGTATCCATTGTCAATCATGGGGCGCATATGCCTAAAAAAGAAGGTTAGTATGAGGGTTGCGATGTGGCTTCCATCAACGTCGGCATCGGTCATGATAACTACTTTGTGATACCTTAGCTTGCTTATGTTTAGCTCCTTGCTATCTTCGGGCGTGCCTATTGTCACACCCAGAGCGGTGTATATATTTCTTATTTCCTCGCTTTCCAATACCTTGTGGGGCATTGCTTTCTCAACGTTAAGAATTTTTCCTCTCAGGGGAAGTATTGCTTGAAATCCACGATCTCGCCCCTGCTTAGCTGTACCTCCAGCCGAGTCTCCCTCGACGAGGAATATCTCGCATTTTTGAGGGTCTTTGTCGGAGCAATCTGCCAATTTCCCAGGGAGTCCCGCACCTGAAAGAGGGGATTTCCTTTGTACCATTTCTCTTGCCTTGCGCGCGGCATACCTTGCGGTGGCGGCTAGTATAACTTTCTCAACTATTGTTCTAGCCTCTTTGGGGTTTTCTTCGAGATAATTGCCCAAAGCTTCGCCCACAGCCTGATCTACAGCTCCTATAACCTCGTTGTTTCCTAGTTTTGTTTTTGTTTGCCCCTCAAATTGAGGCTCTTGTACTTTTATGGAGATAACGGCAGTGAGCCCTTCCCTAAAGTCGTCGCCACTGATTTCTATCTTAACCTTGTCGAGGAGCTTGGAATCTTCAGCATATTTTTTGAGGGTGCGGGTGAGTCCTCTTCTAAACCCAGCTAGGTGCGTTCCTCCTTCAATGGTGTTGATGTTGTTGACGTAGGAATACAAGTTCTCTATGTACGAGGTGTTGTAGGTCATTGCTACTTCTACGGGTATCCCTTGTTTTTCGGTAACAATGTGTATAACATTTTCTATTAGAGATTCTTTGGCGGCATCAATAAATTTGACGTATTCCTTTAAGCCCTCCGTAGAGTGAAATTTTTCGGTTTTGAAAGATCCATCTTCCTTAAGAATTCTTTTGTCGCTTAGATATAGGTTTATTCCAGCGTTGAGAAAGGCCAATTCACGGAGTCGTGCGGCAAGAATTTCGTATTTATATTCTGTTGTAATAAAAACGGACTCATCGGGCTTGAAGGTTATGGTGGTACCAGTGCCTTCGGATTTGCCAACGACCTCTATATCCTTGTATGGCTTGCCGCAAGAGTATTCTTGTACATAGACGTTACCATTTCTGTGAACTTCTGCTTTAAGATAAGACGATAAGGCATTTACACAAGACACCCCAACTCCGTGAAGACCTCCAGAAACCTTGTAGGAATCTTTGTCAAATTTTCCTCCTGCATGCAGTACTGTAAGTACAACTTCTAATGCTGATTTATTTTCTTTTTCGTGGTGGTCTACAGGTATGCCTCTACCATTATCGATAACGGTGATAGAGTTGTCTTCGTTTATAAAAACTTCAATCTTATCACAGTGACCCGCAAGGGCCTCGTCAATAGAGTTGTCGATAACCTCATAAACCAAGTGGTGGAGTCCTTTTTGGCCGATGTCGCCAATGTACATGGCAGGTCTTTTTCTTACCGCCTCTAATCCTTCTAATACCTGAATACTGTCTGCGGAATATGCTTGTGATGGGTCTTTTATGTCTTCGCTCATTGTCTTTATATCTTTGTTTTTTTGTTTGCTAATTTTTCTTTTAAAACCTAACAAAGGTACAAATAATTTTTCTAATAATTGCGGATTATGTATTATGAATTATTAATTGCAATTCATTTGGAAATTATGCTCATATAATTGCGGCACAAACATTTACTCTTTTTTTTTACAAATGCCATTAAACAGCAAAAGAGTTGAACGTATTGTTCAACTCTCGTATTTTTTAAAAAGATATATTCCTAGTTCAATCTATTGACGTGAATTGCCAATTTAGATTTTAGATTGCCTGCTTTATTTTTATGAATGACATTTTTCTTAGCCAATTTGTCTAGCAGCGAGCTAGTTTTCAAAAATAAGTCTGTAGCCTCAGTTTTAACTGTAGCTGCTCTAAGTGACTTGATAAGATTTCTAGCTGTTTTAGCGTAGTATCTATTGCGCAATTTTTTTGTTTGCGTTTGTCTAATTCTTTTTACAGAAGATTTATGATTTGCCATTTTTATCTCTTATTATTTTTAGTAGCCCATAGGGGAGTCGAACCCCTCTTTCAAGAATGAAAATCTTACGTCCTAACCGATAGACGAATGGGCCAAAATTTCAAATTTGCAATTTATTGTTGCCTTGTTATGAAGTTTGTTTCCTCTTAACGGGTGCAAATGTAGGTGATTTTTTTTAAACTGCAAAACATTTCTATCTTTTTTTTCTATTTTTTACAAAAAGAGTTTCTTTGCTACTGAGAAAGGGTCTTTTTTCTTACTTTTGTGGCATGTTGCATCGCAGTAGGGCAATTGTCCTTTATCTATTTTCTTACAATGACAAGTATTCTTTGGCTCATATATACACCGAGGCTTTTGGGCTTGTGGTATATATGGTGAGTAAATCAAGGTCTAAGCGGACGAAGGTTCCACGATCCTTGTTTTATTCCTTGTCTATATTAGATTTGGAGGTGGAGCATGTCAATAGGCGAGATGTACATAAGATAAAAGAGGCTAGAAGCTTGCTGCCCTCTTTGGAGATCTTAGAAAATCCCTATAAGAATGCGATGAGCATGTTTTTGTCAGAATTTTTGGGGAAGGTGCTAAAGGATGTGCAGTCCAACAAGTATTTATTTTTATATCTATACCACTCTATTCAGGTTTTGGATTCTGCTCAGGAGGGCTTGGCAAATTTTCATTTGGTATTTATGCTCCGTCTCTCGCATTTTTTGGGCTTTGAGCCCGATGTTTCCACCTATAGGGCAGGATATTTTTTCGATCTAAAGGATGGTATTTTTGTTTCGGACAAACCTCTTCACCCTAGCTTTATAGACCCTAAGTCCTCCGAGGTTTTTTTATTGCTTTTGCGCATGAACTACGACAATATGCACCTATATCATTTTTCTCGACTAGAGCGAGTGCAGATCATTGATCAGGTGCTCTTGTATTATCGCTTGCACCTCACAGATTTTTCTGCCTTGAAATCCCTCTCGGTTCTACAAGATGTTTTTGCTTAAAATGTACTTTCTTTGCAATAAAACCAGTTAGGGCTTTGTAAATAGGAATTTATTCTTTACTTTTGTCGCACTTTGTAGCAAAGTACTTTCTGCAAGGTAAATATTGGTATGCCCTCGTAGTTCAATGGATAGAACAAAAGTTTCCTAAACTTTAGATTTGAGTTCGATTCTCAACGTGGGTACAGAGCAGTAGATCTTGCAGTTTCTTTGGAAATTGCAAGATTTTTTTTATGAGGTTTATTTTCTTCCTGCAAATTTCAAACACGAGGGTTTGCTGACCTTAATTTCCTTCTTTGTGTCTGTTAGAAGTCCCGTATTATGGTCTATTTCAAATATTTGTATGTTGTTGCTGTCTCTATTGGCGACCAATAAAAATTTCCCATTAGGGGCAATTACAAAATTTCGGGGGTGTATGCCTGTTTTTTGGTATCCTACTTTTGTTAGTACTCCTGTTTTTTGATTGATAGCAAATATTGCTATTCCATCATTTATTAGTCGGTTGGAGGCGTATAGGAATTTCCCATTGGGAGAGATATGTATATCAGCACTGCCCTTACTTCCCATGCCGGGGCTGGTGTCGGACTCTATATATTGAAGTATTTTTAACTGTCCACTTTTGTAAGCCATGGCACTCACTTTCCCTGAGAGTTCGTTTATGAGGTAGGCAAATTTCCCATTGGGATGAAATGCTAGGTGTCGGGGTCCTGAGCCATCTTCAAGTTTTAAGAAAGAGCTGCTGCTTTGGTCTAAGAAAATGGCTGAATTGTTCTTGTTATTTTTTTGCAGCACCTTTAATATATAAATTTTATCTGTTCCCAAATCCATTGCAAAGAGATATTTTTGATCTGGCGAAAACACAAGGCAATGCATGTGCGGATCTTTCTGGCGTTTTGTGTCGAAGCCATCACCTTCAAAGGGTATTATCTGTGAGGCTGGGGCAAGACCTCCATCTTTTGCTATGGGAAAAACAGAGATGTTGCCTCCCCCATAATTGGCGGTGACTACAAATTTGCCCTTCCTATCTGTATTGATATAACAGGGATACGCTCCTAGTGCATCTTGAGAATTTATTTTTTTTACGTTTCCATCATGCTTGTTGAAGGCATAGGCATAAGCCTTGGCATCGAGATGCTGCCCCTCACTTACGGCATAAATATTCTTACTGTCGGCAGAAAAAACCAAATACGATGGGTCTGCAATGCCCCTTACTTGACTAATGAGTTTGGTATCACCAGTCTCCGCATCAAAGCGGTAGGTATAAATGCCAGGATTATCGGCAGTGGCGTAAGATCCAATTGCGAGAATCCAATCCTTGCTGTTTTGGATGTTTTTTTGTGCCATTATACTATTGTAGGGTATAGCGGTAAGCAGGATAAAAAGTATGCCATAGCAGCGAAGGATTTTTTTTCTCATCGGACTTATATTTTGTAATTTTTATTGAAGATAGCTCTTGGGAATCTCGTTTATTGATCGTATTTCCATGCGTCGATAGTATACCTCAGCACCTTCCGATTGAAGTTGTATAACTCCTTTGGTAAGTGCAATTTCATTTCCATTGACCATCAAATGCGACTTAGTATTTACCATATTAACCGTTCCATTTATTATGTGTACACTCACATCGCCAAGGCATAGCACCTCAATTACGTTCCATTCGCCGTGAGGCTTTTCGTTGAGTATATTTTTGGAGCATATTTTTCCTGCGGGAAGTCCCGTTCCGAATGTTATTGATGGAGCTTGGGGGTCGAAGATATATCCGCCATTGTCATTGGCTTTTGCTGTGATGTTGCAATAGGTGTCGCCCATTCGGTATGAGTCGCCAAACATATTTTCCATAACTTGGCATTCGTGCGATATTTTCCATACCTCTAGTCCTTTGCCAAATTTGCCAACTCCATGGTATAGTATGCCAGAGTTTCGCGCTTTGTCTTCACGAGGCGCCCATTTTTTGTCTCCCCATTTTACTTCTAGTCGCAGGTGGTAGTTTTCGTGCTCTGCAAGGGTAGAGAAAGAGCCATATACTTGTCCCGATATGTGCAGGGCAGGCTCTCCATCGATTTCTGTGATGCTAAAAACGTTGAGAGGGTCTTTATTTGTTCCAATAGGCTGGGTGTATAGGCCTTCTTCATTTTTGCTTAGTCCGTGAATATTATTTATTGAATGGTCAGGCACTCCAATATAGGTTTCCCACCCATCAAAATTGCTTCCATTGAAGAGGGCTTCAAATTTGGATTCGGGCTTATTGCACGAATATAGCATGAGGACTAATACTGGAAAGATAAAAAGTGCTGTTTTTTTCATTATGGATGTTTTTTTAGGGTGTGGGTATAATACAAACCTTATTGAATGTTGGGAATAAAAAACGAGCTCCTATATTGCTATACGAGCTCGTTTTGTTTTTGGAGAATGAGTTTAGCTTCTTTGTGCCAAGCTTTGGTCAAACATATACATGGCAGCAGTATCCTTATTAATTACTTTGAGGGCAGAAATATATTTTCTTGCTGCCTCTTCTTCTTCCACTTGTTCGCTAACGAAGAAGTTTAATAGGTTGATGCAGGCATAGTCTTTCAATTCTACTGCCATATCCATGAGAGAGTGTATGTATGAAGTTACCTTTTTTTCGTGGAGTAGGGTATCTTCAAAGGCATCTAGCGGAGAGTTCCATTCTTGGCGAACTTCGGATATGGGCATTAACTTAACCTTTTTGTCGCAAGATGTAATAAAAGACATGATTTTTTGGGCATGCTCAAATTCTTCTTGTGCTTGTTTTGCGAACCAGCTGGAGGCTCCAGAAAAGCCCTTTTCGTCCATATCGTACGACATAGATAGATAGAGATAGGACGACCAAATCTCCTCGTTTACTTGCTTATTTAAAGCTGCTTCCATTTTAGGATTTAACATAGTTTTAATTTTTAATTAATTAATAATACGAATATATAAGTATGTGCATGTACATATACATACTTTTATTTTTAGCTGCACGCACATTGTACAGTCACCAGGTTTCTGTCGCCAAAGGCATTGTCAATTCTCGCAACATTGACCCAGAACTTATTTTCTTTGATCCACTCCAGAGGGTATGCAGCCTTACTTCTAGGATAGGCATGTGACCATTGGTCGGCACATACTTCATATTCAGGGTGTGGGGCATTTATCAATACGTTGTCTTCCTTGAGGGCAATTCCATTTTCCACCTCTTCAATTTCTTTCCTTATAGACAGCATGGCATCAACAAATCTCTTAAGTTCTCTTAAGGACTCACTTTCGGTGGGTTCTATCATTAGGGTGCCATGAACGGGGAATGATAGGGTGGGGGCGTGAAAGCCATAGTCTATCAATCGTTTGGCTATGTCGGTTTCTGAAATTCCCGATTTTTCTTTTATCGTTCTGCATTCCAAGATAAGTTCGTGGCCCACTCTAGCCTGGGCTCCTTTGTATACAATGCCAAAGGCATCTTCTAGGCAGCATGCAAGGTAGTTTGCATTAAGTATGGCTGTTTGGGTAGCTCTTGCCAGTCCTTCGGCTCCCAACATTCGGATATATCCGTAGGTTATGGGGAGTATTCCTGCGCTACCAAATGGGGCTGAGGCAACGGTATTGAGGGAGCTTCCTATTTCGGGGTGGCTAGGCAGGAATGTAATTAAGTGTGGCGCCACGCAGATGGGTCCAGAGCCAGGGCCGCCGCCGCCGTGCGGAATTGCAAAAGTCTTATGTAGATTTAGGTGGCATACATCAGCCCCCATAAATCCGGGGTTGGTAAGGCATACTTGGGCGTTCATGTTTGCCCCATCCATATATACCTGTCCTCCATTGCTGTGGATGATTTCGCATATTTCCACAATATTGATTTCAAATATTCCGTGGGTCGAGGGGTAGGTAATCATTATTGCGGCCAGCTTGTCCTTATTTTCACTAGCCTTGGTTTTAAGGTCTTCCATATCCGTATTGCCCTGCTCGTCACATTTTACAGTGAGTATTGAGTATCCCGCCTGTATGGCCGATGCGGGGTTTGTGCCGTGTGCCGATGATGGAATGAGTATAATATTTCTGTGGGCCTCACCTCTTTGTTTTTGGTATTCTCTGATAACCATCAAACCCGTGTATTCTCCCGAAGCCCCCGAATTGGGCTGTAAGCTCACTCCTGGAAGACCCGTAATTTCGCCTAGATACTCGCTCAAATTTTCCAAAAGTTCTTTGTAGCCTTCAGTTTGTTCTTCTGGAGCATAGGGATGTATGCAACCAAATTCAGCCCTACTTAGGGGCAATAATTCTGATGCAGCGTTTAATTTCATTGTGCACGAACCCAAGGAGATCATTGAATGCGCCAAGGATATGTCCCTTCGTTCTAGTTTTTTAGCATACCTCATAAGTTCTGTTTCGGTATGGTAGGTATTGAATACCTCGTGTTGGAGGTAGGGGCTTGTGCGAATGAGGTCTTTGTGTAAGTAAATTTTTTCGGGAATTTCTTTTTCCAAGGCATAATCTTTCAATGCTGCGCTAGCAAAGACGTATAGCAATACTCCCACATCGTCGGGAAGGCTTGTTTCATCTATGCTTATTCCTACTTCGCCTGTATCAAAATATCGAAGGTTGATCCTACATTCTAGTGCTAGTTCTTGTAGGAATGATATAGAAACCTTGTCGGGAACTTGAATCTTTAGGGTGTCGAAGAAGTGTTCATTGACTTGTTTGTATCCCAATGTTTCTAGTTCGGCAGCCAGAAAGCCTGCGATGGAATGCACTCTGCTAGCAATATTTTTTATTCCCTTTGGCCCATGGTATACGGCATAAAAGCTAGCCATAGTTGCCAATAGAGCCTGTGCGGTACAAATATTTGAGCTAGCTTTCTCTCTTTTTATATGTTGCTCTCGGGTTTGGAGAGCCATTCTTAGAGCCTGTTTGCCATAAGCATCTTTGGAAATTCCTATTATGCGTCCAGGTATGATGCGCTTGAAAGAATCTTTGCAAGCCAGGTATGCGGCCGAAGGTCCTCCATAAAACATGGGAATGCCAAAACGCTGGGTGCTCCCCAAAACAATGTCAGCACCCCATTCTCCTGGAGGAGTGAGCAATGCTAGGCTGAGTATGTCTGCTGCTACAGAAAGACCAATGCCAAGGTTTTTGGCTTTTGTGGCAAATTCCCTATAGTCCTCGACCTTTCCATCTGAGTTTGGGTATTGTATGATAGCACCAAAATATTCCTTGCTGAGTTCTTGGGTTTTGAAATCGCCCCTCACCAATTTTATTCCATGGGGAATGGCTCTGGTGTGTATTACGGCAAATGTAGATTCAAATATATTGTTGTCGACAAATAGGCTTTTTGCTCCCTGTTTTACCTGTTCTTTGGTTCTGGATTCAAAGAGCATATTTACAGATTCTGCTGCCGCCGTGGCTTCGTCGAGAAGCGAGCAGTTTGCCAGAGGCAAGGCAGTAAAATCGCTTACCATGGTTTGAAAATTGAGCAAGGCTTCGAGCCTACCTTGAGAAATCTCTCCTTGGTATGGTGTATAGGAGGTGTACCAAGCGGGGTTTTCGAAAACGTTGCGTAAAATGGCGGCTGGCGTGTTGGTATCGTACCAACCCATGCCTATGTAGCTTGTAAAAACTTGATTCTTGGAGCCCAGTTCGCCGATATGTTCGGCATATTCACGTTCTGTCATGGCTTCGGGTATTTCGGGCAAGCTTTTAAGCCTAATGTTTGAGGGTATTGTTTGATCAATTAATTGATCAATACTTGAGAGTCCTATTTTGTGTAGCATTTCCTCTCTATCTTTCTGATTGATGCCGATATGTCGGTCTGCAAATTCCTCTGTTTTCATTGTATCTTGGTTAATATTATTCTTGTAAATAGGGATTGTTATTTTTCTCGTATTCTATGGTGCTGTCGGGGCCATGTCCTGAAAACACCTTGGTATGCATTGGCAGTGTGAGTAATTTCTTTTTTATACCTTCCACAAGGGCATTGTGGTCACCTCCCCAAAGATCAGATCTGCCTACGCTTCCTTTGAATAGCACATCGCCAACAAACACACTTTGATGTTTGCTTGAATAAAAACACAGACCTCCGGGAGAATGTCCAGGGATGAGAAATATTTGGAAGTTTATGTCCTCTCCAAAACTTATTGTTGATGATTCGTCAATTTCATGCCCTGGAATTTCCCTTTCGTCAATTGTTATACCAAAAGTAAGCGCTTGTTGAGATAGCGAGGGCATAAAATTTTTTTCGCTGTGGTGATATTTGGCTTCAATGCCATAGGTATCATAAATAAATGCACATCCAAAGGAGTGGTCCAAATGCAGGTGGGTATAAATATGTTGTTTAACAATGAGCTCCTTGTCTGCTATAAATTGCTTTACAGCAGCCTTCTCTTGGTCGGAGTATGCTCCACAATCTATGATGCAGGCTTCTCGGCTCTTGTCGTAGACTACGTACGTGTTTTCAGAGAAGGGATTGAACTCGAATTTTTTTACTTGCATATTGCATAAATAAGATTGGTCGTGTATACTGAATTACAAAGGTAGGAAATTAATTCATTAGAGAGGTATATAAACTGCTTTTTTTGTTTTGAAAAAATCTTCGTCAAAGAAGTCGCTCAATTCATATTGGCAAGCAATTTTTTTGAATGGCAGTATTTCATGTTCCAACTCCCCTCCCTTTAGGCATATTAGTCCATTGGGCAATGCGTTTTTGCCCTTTTTTTTGATATTTTTTTTGCTTATCTTTACAAGATCGGCAAGTGGCATTACAGCGCGACTTACTACAAAATCTACCATCATGCGCTCCTCTTCTGCACGTATGTGTTTGCAGCTAAGATTTTGCAAGCCAATTGCTGTAGCAATATTTTCGGCAACCCTCACTTTTTTGCCAATACTATCGATGAGGTGAAATTTAGAATTTGGAAATAATATTGCCAGAGGTATCCCAGGGAATCCTCCGCCTGTGCCAATATCCAATATTTGGCTGTCGTCGGAAAAACGAAGAATCTTGGCTATTGCCAAAGAGTGTAGCACATGCCTCTCGTAAAGATTTTCTATGTCTTTGCGTGAAATGAGGTTTATTTTGGAGTTCCAGTCCATATATAAATCAAAGAGGGCATCAAACTGATTGGTTTGTAGCTCGCTAAGTTCAGGGAAATAACGTCTTATAATATCCATAGAGTTTTAATAGTTGAATTGTTGTATATTCGATGTCTTGCTTTCTTAGAATCCAACAATTAGAAGTAGGGGGCTGTTGTCTTTTATATACGGTTTTAATGTGCTATAGGGTATAAAAACCTCTGTGGTACCCATCACGTAAGGAGCAATTTCATATTCGTTGAATAGATAAGTTATTCCCTTCTCGTCGACCAAGAAATTTTTGTTGGGAACGATTTCGTCTACACTAAAATACCCAATATCTTCTAAGTCCTTTGCTGTGGCTACCTCATTGGACTTTACAATCTCGTTGACAATTATTTTGGCGATAGCATCTTGGTAGTCTTCAATAAAAATATCGCTTTCAGCTATCAATTTACCTGAGCTTAGGTCTATTGTGTATGAAGATAATGTCAAAGATCCATGGGCTCCTCCGGTATAGTCCGTAAATTCTACTTGGTATGAAAGCAGGTTGGCAGCATTGAAATGAATTTTATTTTTTATTTTCTCAAAGAAGGATAGATAGGCTTCATACTCTTCGTTGTCTTCGCCTATCTCCAATAATGGCACCGCTGTTTCCAATTCTTTGTAGTAGGCAATGTAGTCTTCTTTGTATGCTTTTAAGGCATCTACAGGGTCTTTGTCTTTGAATTCTTTGCCAATAAAGGTGGAGGTGAATATTTCTTGCAAGGATTTTATATCTATGCCATCTCCATTATATTCTGTGGGAAATATATACTGAATATTGAGGTTGCAATTGGGATATTTGGGGTCTCCAAAAAGGTGATAAACCTCTGTAATACTGGTAGAATCAAACAATATATTGTTCTCTTTTACTTCAATATTCTTGTTGCATGCAGAAAAAAATAGTCCAATTGCAATGCACAATATGGATGGAAATGTGATTTTTGATTTCATTTTGTTGAATTTATGTTGCCTCCCTGGCTCTAGCCTTTAGCAAATGGGAGTACAAATGTATTTATTTTTATTTCTAAAAACTACAGTTTTAAAGAATAAAAAGTCTTAATAGGGCTTTAGATGTGCATAAGGGTTCTAATTTTGGAAATTAGAGCTATATTGTTAAAAAAAGAAATTATATTTGCAGTGCTTATTTATCTTTTGCAACTTATTATTATATTGAAAAAATGAATTTGAGGAATGAGCTACAACATTTTAATAAACTATTTGCGGATTATGAGAGCAAATTTATCCGTTTTGCCAATAGCTATATTCGTAATCTTGCAGTAGCGGAAGATATTGTTATGGAGTCGTTTATGCACTACTGGGAAAATCGCGAAAGCCTTAAATCAGAGTCTAATATTCCCGCGTATATCCTAACAATGATTAAGAACAAAAGCCTCAATAATCTAAAGCATTTACGCATATGCGAAGAGGTTTCAGAAAAGATAATAGCACATGCTCAGTGGGTCTTAGATGTCAATATTAGTACCCTTGAAGCCTGCAATCCCGAGGAATTATTTTCTGATGAAATACAGGCAATAGTAGAAAAATCCCTCAAGACCTTATCTCCACAGACACGACAAATATTTATGATGAGTCGCTATCAAAACATGTCCAACAAAGAAATAGCCAGCGCGCTTTCCATCACTGGCAAGGGCGTAGAGTATCATATATCAAAGACTATCAAGCAACTAAAAGCAGACCTCAAAGATTATCTCCCATTTATTCTTTGGTAGCAGGAAGAGTTTCTACCATCCACTGATCAATATCATCTCTTTGGAGGTCTTCGTAAAACTCCTTGAGGAAGAAATCGCTGGCAATAGGTCGTATCTTTAGATAAGCCGGCAACAAAGACTCTAAAAAAACCTGTGCGCACTTCGGTATTGGAATAGCCAAGGGAATAAAATTTTATATCCCTAGCGTATAAAGTCTTTTTTTCATGATCTTCTAAAAAATAATGCTACAAAGTTGATGAAAAAAGTTTTGCCTTTCCATATAGTCGAGGTCAATTTGGACGTTTAGTAAAAATGTTTAGATATTGCGAGCTAAGAATAGTTAAAAGCATTAACTTTGCAAATCACAAGGAGTGGAGTAAAGCCCAATTGCAGAAGTTTCATTAAAGAGGTTTAGACAAAATGAAAACAATAGAGGAAATTAGAGAACTGATGTCCGATTTAGAATCGGATAGAATAGAGCGAACTGTTTCGTTTAGAATGGATAAACTAGGTCCTGCGGTTTGTGCTTTTTCAAACGATTTTGCCAACCACAAACAGCCAGGGTATATTTTGCTAGGAGTAGAAGACGAGGGAAAAGTAAAAGGCATGTCCATAACAGATCAATTGTTGTTGCAAATAGGAGACGTAAAATCCAACGGAAATGTTTTGCCCCAACCGTCTATGCTTGTTAGTGAGGTGTTCAAGATAGATGGCGGTGATGTAGTGCTGGTTGAAGTGAGCCCCTCCTTGTATCCTCCTGTTAGGTATGACGGCAGATGCCATATAAGAATTGGTCCGAGAAAATCTTTGGCCAATTTAGATGAGGAAAGAATTTTGTCAGAAAGACGAGCAAGTTATGCCAAAACATACGATCTAAGTCCTGCAAGAGGTCGTACAATAGACGACCTTAGTATCGACCATTTTAAGTTAAGCTATTTGCCCTTGGCAATAGATAGGGATACTTTGGAAGCCAACGGGCGCAGTATTGAAGAGCAAATGAGTGCCTTGCGTTTCTACGATTTAAAAGAAGGCTGCCCCACCTATGCAGGAATCCTCTTATTTGGCATCAATCCTTTATTTGATTTGCCTGGAGCATACATGCAATATATTAAATTTAGTGGCACAGAAATGACTTCCAATGTAGAGCAGGACAAGGAGTTTTCGGGAGCCTTAATCACCGAATTAAAAAATATTGACGATTTTGTAAAATATAGCATAATAAAAAAACGACCAGTTAAAACCAATAGCTTTCAGGAGCAGCTACTAATTAATTATCCATACTGGGCTTTGCGAGAATTATTAATGAACGCCATTATGCACAGAAGCTATGAAACCAATAGCCCCATCTATATATACGAATTTAGTGACAGGATAGAAATACACAATTCAGGGGGCTTATTCGGAGATGTCAATCCAGAAAATTTCCCCAATGCCAGCGGCTACAGAAACGTCGTTTTGGCGGAAGCTCTGAAGCAATTAGGCTATGTCAATAAGTTTAATTATGGCGTTAAAAAAGCTATAGATGAATTGCTTAGGAATGGAAATGAGTTGCCCATATTTGAGTTAACACTGATTACTAAATTTAAAGTCTCCATACCCATCAATAAACAATGGCAGCAATGAAAATAATTACTTTCTTCAATAATAAAGGAGGTGTTGGAAAAACAACATCCGTATATCATACCGCCTGGATGCTTTCAGAGATGGGTATTAAAACAATAGCTGTAGATCTGGATCCGCAATCCAATTTGACGTCAATGTTTTTGGAAAACGACAGACTAGAAGAGATATACGAAAATGAAAAACCTTATACAATTCTTGATGCCTTAGAACCCATCATCAATGGAGAGCCATCAATACCTGCACACCTTGAAAAAATAACGGAAGACCTGTCTCTTATCTTAGGAAACTTAGCATTGTCTGCTTTTGAAGATCGCTTGAGTGATGCCTGGCTTAAATGTCTAAATGGGGATAACTATTCTTTTAATATTACCAGCATATTTAAAACAATTATAGCAGAAGCTGCAGCCCGTGTAAATGCAGCCTATGTTTTGATAGATGTGGGACCAAATCTGGGCGCAATTAATAGAGCGGTCACTATTAGCTCCGATTTTATTGTTATGCCCGTAGCCTCGGACATGTTTTCTCTGCAAGGCATCAAAAACCTAGGGCTCACTCTCAGCAGATGGAAAAAGGAGTGGGATCAAAGAAAATTATATATGCCTAAAAAACTCTCTATTGCTATTCCTGACAATAAAACAAAGCCTATTGGCTATATTGTCATGCAATATTCGGCAAAAGAAAGTAAGCCTGTAAAAGCTTATCTGAAATGGGCAAACAGAATACCCTCTTATTATAAAAAATTTGTTTTGAATAGCGACAACAATAGCGAGGATGAAAATAATCAAATGATAGTGGAGGATGATGAAAATTGCATCTTTTTGTTAAAGCACTTTAGAAGCCTAGCTCCCATGTCCATGGAGTCTCACAAACCCATATTCTTATTAAAACCCAGCGATGGTGCCATTGGAGCACATCTATATGCTGTTAGAAATTCGTATGTAGAATTTAAAACATTGACGGAAAAAATAATTGAAAGAACCCAGTAATTTCTCCTGCTGAGTTCTCATCTTTTGTATTATTTTCGCTTTTATTTTCATTTCTACTAGGGCTAAGCCTTCCTGAGTTGTTATATTGTTGTAGGTAGTATTAGAAAACGAACAATAAACGATGAATAAGGAGATTCTATATAAATTTTTTGAAGGTTTTAGTTCGCTAGACGAAGAGTTGGCGATTAAAAATTGGATTAAACAATCCGACCACAACCGGCGTGAATTTTTTTCTGAGCGAAAGATATACGATGCAAGCATATTGCTTGAAGAAGAACGGAAAGAACTCAGAAACACCCCCAACAAATCAATATCCTTAGGCGCGATCGTCAAAGAATTGATAAAAATTGCAGCCATTGTTGCAATCACCCTGCTTGGCGGGCACTTCTACAGTCAATATACCAGCTCTTTGGATATGCAAACAATTAGCATTCCCGCAGGGCAACGTGCCAATATTCTCTTGCCCGACGGAACTAGTGTGTGGTTAAATGCTCGAACTACAATGAAATATCCCGTCTCATTCAATGGCAAGAACAGGCATGTGCAATTGGATGGAGAGGCATATTTTAATGTCGCCAAAAACACCAAGAAACCCTTTGTTGTGCAAACCAAACAATACAATATCGAAGTGTTGGGAACCGAATTTAATGTCGAAGCCTACTCCGACACCGATATTTTTGAAACCGCTCTTATGAGTGGTGGCGTAAAACTTTCTTTGATTGACAATCCCGCAGAAATACTTATCCTAAGCCCCAATACCAAGGCTTTTAGGCAAAATGGGCAACTGCTCACTGCTGCCATAGACAACCTCCTAGATTATTCGTGGATAGAAGGGTTCATTAGCTTTAGAAATGAAAGTTTTGCTACAATTATGGGCGAATTTGAAAAAAGCTATGGCGTGCAGATAAGGATAGAAAATAAGAATGTGAATGACTACAAATATACTGGCAAGTTTCACCAGTCGGATGGGGTAGATTATGCCCTTAGAGTGCTGCAAAAAGATATGAAGTTTGTATTCTACAAGGATGCTGAAGAGAATATATTTTATATAAAATGAACAACTAAAGATAAAACGCCATAAAACGCCATAAAAAAAACTTATAAAAAAAGTGCCTATGAAATAGAAATCAGTCCAAGCAAAAAAAAAGGTCGGCGAGTGTTCCCGCACCCACCGACCCCAAATTAACACAATTATTAAAATCGTATTAACACTAAATTATCACAAAGGTATGAAAAATAAATCTTTGTTGTGGAAAAATTATGACTTAAATCCGCAACTCAAACAGAGTTTTAGAATTATGAAAACAAGCTTCCTGCTATTATTGGTCTGTTTGTCATCTGTATATGCAAATACTGCTCATTCCCAAAATGCAAAGGCTAGCATCAATGTACGAAATTCAGAGCTAGAAGAAGTCCTCAATTCAATAGAAAAACAAACAGACTATCTATTTATTTTTAACGATCAAGTAGATGTCAGTCAAAGAGTTACTGTAAAAGCAGAAAAGAAAGCAGTAGCTGAAATACTCAATCAAGCTCTCAGCAAGACCGATATTGCATATGCCTTAGAAGGCAAACATATAGTTTTGTCGAAGAAGGAAGCGGGTGAAAGCGCAAATGTTGCGCAGCAAGACGATAAAAAAATATCTGGAACAATTGTCGATGCCAATGGTGAAGCCATTATTGGGGCGAGTGTGGTGGTGAAAGGCACAAATATTGGGACTGTAAGCGATATGGATGGGAAGTTTGTGTTGGAAGTTCCTGCGGAAGGAAAAATAGTAGTCTCTTATATTGGATATAATAGTCAAGAAGTGGCAAGTGGTGACAATACTAGTCTTAAAATAAAACTTACAGAAAATATTCAGGCTTTGGAGGAAGTGATTGTTGTTGGATATGGAACGCTAAGAAAAGGGGAAGTAACCTCCTCTATTGCGAAAGTAAATAGCGAATCTTTTGTTAAAGGGGCAGTGCAAGATGCAGCACAATTACTTCAAGGGAAAGTTGCTGGTTTGGGAATCGCTCTTACTAACGGAGATCCTACAGCAACCACGCAAATTACACTTCGTGGAGTGGGAACTTTATTATCCAATTCATACCCATTAATCATAATAGATGGCGTGCCTGGAGATCTGACTACTGTGGCACCAGAAGACATTGAGAGTATTGATGTTGTAAAAGATGGATCGGCGGCGGCAATTTATGGAACACGTGGAAATAACGGAATTATTTTTATTACAACCAAAAAAATACGCGGGGAAACTCCCTTGTCTATCGAAATACACACTTATGGAATGATCCAATCAATTAAAAAAAGCTTAGACATGATGGATGCTACCCAATATAGAGATCTAGTAAAACAAGAAAAACCAGGCGCTATAGATTATGGATATGATACCAACTGGCTCGATGAGATTATGCAAACTCCTTTTTCTTGGCTTACGAATGTTAGTTTAAAGGGTGGTACAGGAAAATCCAATTATATTGCAAACGTGAATTATCGATCGGGACAGGGTATAATCAAACGTTCAACAAACGATGTTCTAACAACTCGATTAGAAGTAAATCATAATATGTGGGATAAGCTATTGAGATTGAATCTCAATATTATGGGACGTGAACAAACATACCATGCTTATGCTTATAACCAGAGTTTTCGAGAAGAGATCTATCGGAATGCTTTAGCTTATATTCCGACAGATCGTCCAAAAGATGATAAAGGAAACTGGGTGGAAAGGCCAACCATGTACGAATACAATAATCCTCTTGCTATGATTAATGAGAGTGATGGCGAAAATAAAAACACACAATTACGTACTTTTGGTTCTGCTCTGTTAACTCCGATAGAAAGCATCAATATTAAAGCTTTGGTATCTCATACTAAATTCAATGAATCTAGGGGTTATTCTGAAACAAAAAAACATATTTCAACCATTAGAGATAAGAGAAATGGATATGCTGCCAAAGGAAGTGCCTTTTCTCAAGAAGACATGATTGAGTTAACAGCTCAATACAAAGAAAGATTTGAGAAGCATTATGTAACAGGTTTACTTGGTTATTCTTATCAAAATAATATTGCAGAATCAGACCAAATGAATAATCGAGATTTTCCTGATGATCAATACACCTACCATAATATAGGAGCAGGTGCCGCTTTAAAAAGAGGTGAGGCTGAGATGGGGTCCTATAAATCTAAATCAACACTTATAGGAGTTTTCGCCCGTGCAAATTACAGTTATGATAATCGCTATATAGCTTCTGTAAGTATACGTCATGAAGGTTCATCCAAATTCGGAGTCGATCACAAATGGGGAAATTTTCCTGCATTTTCTGGAGGATGGAATGTTTCTAATGAAAATTTTATGAAAGCAGTAAATGTAATTAGTAACTTAAAAATAAGAGCAGGTTTTGGTGTAACAGGAACAGTACCAAATGATCCCTATATATCATTAAGCCGATTGTCTACGGGAGATAATTTTTTAGTAAATGGATCTTATATTCCAACACTGAGACCTTCTTCTAATGATAACCCCGATCTTCGTTGGGAAAAGAAGACAGAATGGAACTTGGGTGTTGATTTCGGCTTTCTGCGAGATCGTCTTTTTGGAAGTCTTGACCTGTATAAGCGTACGACCAAAGATTTGTTGTGGGATTATGTTGTTCCAATGCCTCCGTATCTTTATTCTTCTATTATTGCGAATGCAGGAACTTTGGAGAATGCGGGAATTGAAATAAATATAGGCGTAATTCCAATACAAACGAGTGATTTTCGCTGGTTGAGTACGGTTAATTATTCTACCAATACGAATAAAATAAGTTCTTTGTCCAATGAAAAATTTCAGGTTCAATCAGGTTATTTAAATGCAGGCTATTTAGGATCAACTATCAAACAACCAACACACCGTATTTTCGAAGGTGGTAAAATAGGTAATTTTTATGGATTCAAGACAATTGATATTGATGAAGACGGGAAATGGATTATTGAAGGGAAAGATGGTAAGCCCAAGCCTATAGGCAATCAACTGCCTGACGATAAGAAAGTATTGGGTAATGGTCTTCCCAAACATTTCCTTAGCTGGGACAATAGTTTTCAATACAGGGGCTTTGATTTGAATATTACCATGCGTGGAGCTTTTGGTTATGATATATTGAATGAGCCTCGCCTAAATTATGATATTCCTGTCAATTTAGCCCATGGCAATCTAATGACTACTGCATACGATAACAAGTTTGGTAAAAGACCTCTAAATGACCATCAAGAATTGCAATATGTAAGCTATTTTATCGAAGATGGTAGTTTCTGGAAAATTGATAATATTACATTGGGATATAATTTTATTGTTAAGAACAACTATCTCAAAAAAATTAGAGTGTATACATCTGGTAGCAACTTGTTTACTTTTACAGGGTATAGTGGAATAGATCCAGAGGTAAACTTTTTAGGATTAGATCCAGGAATAGATTCACGCAACCGTTATCCATCTACACGATCATATACAGTTGGTGCGATTTTTACTTTTTAATACTTACTTTTTTAAAAAAATGTTATATATGAAAATGTCAATAAAATATATCAGTTGTTTTTTACAGATGGTGGTACTTTTAAATATTACTGCCTGCTCTGATTTAAATGAAACAGTTTATTCAGACATCACGGAGAACACGTACAATTACGAAGCAGGTGATGCTACTAAG
Organism: Bacteroidales bacterium; assembly: GCA_003851245.1. Lineage (GTDB taxonomy): Bacteria > Bacteroidota > Bacteroidia > Bacteroidales > Azobacteroidaceae > BHEP01. Next base: position 53,405 of record BHEP01000015.1, read on the forward strand.
GTTGTTGGTTCATCCTATGCCAATTTGCGATCATTCGTTGGTTTTTACACGTATTATATGCAGGAAATTTGTACAGACGAGTTAGTTCAACCAGCAAATTCAGCAGGATGGGATGATGGAGGCGTTTTTCGTAGAATGCATCTTCACACTTGGAATGCAGAGCAAACGCATGTGGCTGATTACTGGAATGCTTGTTATACTGGGATACTTCTATCAAATAGGGCAATTCATAAAATTTCAAGGGAAAGCTTTCCTATAGATTCAAATGAAAGTAGGGTTGCATTGATTGCAGAAGCTCGTACTTTACGTGCCTATTATTATTGGTATGTATTGGACAATTTTGGTGATGCTCCATTTCTGACAGAACCGACTTCTGAACTTGTGGGTAAAACGCCACGAAAGGAACTTTATGATTTTGTTGTAAGAGAATTGTTGGAATGTATGGATAAACTTCCTGAAAAAAAAGATATTTCCAATTATGGACGTTTTACAAAATGGGGGGCAAAAGCATTGCTGGCAAATGTATATTTGAATGCTGAGGTTTATAGCGGAACTTCTCAGTGGGAAGCCTGTATTAATCAGTGCGATGATATTATGAAGAGTGGTGAATATCAGTTTGACGTAAATTATTTAGATCCGTTTAAAGTGCACAATGAAAATTCGCTTGAAAATATTTTTGTTATCACATTCGACTTTATTTATGCACGTGGATTTGAAATATACAAAGCAGCTTTGCATGCCGCTAATCAAGCAACTTATAATTTGCAAGATAGTCCTTGGGGCCCTGGTTCAGTAAAGGCTCCACCGCAGTTTATTAACACCTACGATATAGACGATGAGCGCTTGGAAAAAACATGGTTAAAAGGGGTTCAATATGCTATGAATGGGTCTGTGTTGAAGGGTTCTTATGATATGTTAGGTAAGCCCTTGGAGTTTGTTAATAGTATGCCAGATGGAGTGTTTACAGGAGAGGCTGATGGATACCGTTCGGTTAAGTATGAAATAGAAGTTGCAGGAAGAGCTTTTATGAGTAACGATTTTGTAGTGTTTCGCCTTACTCAAGTATATATGATGAAAGCCGAATGTTTGCTTCGTACAGGTGATGCCAACGGAGCTGCCGAGCTTGTTACATTGGTTCGTGAGCGTGCTTTTAGAAAGAATCCCCAAAAAACGAAAGTAACTGGAGACGAATTAATACAAGCTTCACGCTATGTATACGGTGTGGTAAATAAGTATATATTAACTCCACAAGCAGGAGTCTATCCAGAAAAGTTTGGTCGTTTTTATGACGAGTTAGGTTGGGAATTTGTTGGAGAAACGATGCGTAGGCGAGATATGATACGCTTTGGACATTTTACAAAGGTACAGTGGCTATCCCATCTTCCAAATGGTGACTATAGAACTTTGTTTCCGATACCTCAAAAGGAAGTAGATGCTAATCAGAAATTGGAACAAAATCCTTCTTATATACAATAAATTTAATCTTAAAAAAAATGAGACAAATAAGTAACCTAATTGTATTATTGGTAATTATTAACAGCCAAATGCTGTTTGCCCGTAAAAACGTACAACTATCTTCTCCCAATGGAGATATTCATTTTTCGCTTACACTAGAAGAGAAGGTGCTATTGTATAGTATTTCTTATAAAAAACAGCCACTAATAAACGATTCACCCCTAAGTTTGGTATTCGACAATGGAACTTTTGGAGAAAAGTTGCGAATTGATAAGCCCACTTTTAGTACTAAGGAAGAAAGCTATGAACTGATTGTAGGAAAGGCAAAGCATGTGAATAGTCTATCTAAGGAAGTTGTAATTCCTTTAGAAGAATTAGTCCATCCCTTTCGGAAAATTAATTTGGTGGTGCGGGCATTCGATGACGGTTTGGCCTTCCGCTATGAATTTCCCAAACAAAAAAACTGGGAATCGTATGTGATGTATGACGAGGTTACAACGTTTAATCTTGTAGGCAATCCACGAGTCTCTACACTGTTTTTGCCCAGCTATACCTCTTCGCATGAAGGGATATATACCGATATTGACTTCAATAAAATTGAGGATGAAAAGTTGATGGATATGCCAACCTTATATAGGTATGCTAACAATGTTTTTGTAGCAATTACAGAATCCAATATAGTGGATTATGCAGGAATGTATTTGTCAAAAGAAAATGGAATGCTTCGAGGAAAACTATCTCCATATCCCAATCAAGAGAAAATAAAAGTTAAAGCCAACTTACCTCACCAGTCGCCATGGCGACTGGTGATGATTTCGGATAGAATGGGAGCCCTTATAGAATCAAATATCATAAGCAATCTTGCATCTCCATGTAAAATAGAAGATACATCATGGATTAAGCCGGGAAAAACGACTTTCACTTGGTGGAATGGCAATATGGTGCCTGATACAATTTTTGCACCAGGCAACAACTTCAACACAAACAAATATTACATTGATTTTGCAGCTCGCTCAGGAATTGATTTTCATTCGATATACGGATATGCCGAGCAATCCTGGTATGTTGATGATGGCTTTGATTTCGGAACCCCTGGTGCTAATGTAAACATTACCAAATCTATCGCCCCACTTGACATGAAAGCTATTTGCGACTATGCCAAAAGTCAAGGTGTGGGAATTCATCTATGGGTAAATTGGAAAGCACTTTATCCCCAAATAGATAAAGCTTATGCGCTATTTCAGGAGTGGGGAGTTGTGGGAATGATGATTGATTTTATGGATCGCGATGACCAAGAAATGATTCTTATGCAAGAAGAAATGTTGGCAAAAGCAGCAGAACACCACTTGTTTGTACAATTTCATGGGTCAAGCAAGCCATCTGGCTTACATCGAACTTACCCTAATGAGTTTACCCGTGAAGGAACTCTAAATTACGAGTGTTATAAGTGGAGTACGGATATTTCGGCTGATCATGATATTACCATGCCTTTCACTCGTCTGTTGGCTGGTGCCACCGATTTCCATTTGGGAGGATTTCGAGCTGTACCTAAATCCGAATTTAAAATTCAATATACTCATCCATTAGTTACTAGTAGCCGTTGTCATATGCTTGCAATGTATGTGGTGCTAGAAAGCTACTTAGGTATGGTGTGCGACACCCCAAATTCTTACGAAGGACAACCTGGTTTCGAGTTTCTACAATCCGTACCTACAGTCTGGGATGAAACACGAGTTCCGTACGCCGAAGTTAATAAATATGTGACTGTCGTACGTCGAAAAGACAGTAGTTGGTATGTCGGTACAATCAATAATAGTACAGCTAGAAATTTATCGCTGTCTCTTGACTTTTTGGAAGATGGTTTTTATTTACTAGAACTTTATACAGATGCCAAAGATGTTGACAAATATCCGAACAATTTAGTTAAACAAACAAAAAAAGTAACAAAAAAAGATATTATTGATATTCATCTGTCTGCTGACGGCGGATCTGTTATGCACCTAAAGCCATTCATTAGTAAATAGGAGCTATTTTATATGTATGAGTATAATTG